>DASPKG010000097.1:0-3276 GCA_035628215.1 Minisyncoccota bacterium | reverse complement strand
CGGGCATCCGCTGGGCGCTCGAGGCCCTCGAGAAGGAGCAGCTCACCGAGAGCCAGCAGGCCTTGGTGAAGTCCGCCAAGGACAAGAGCCACCAGCTCGTGACCATCGTGGGCACGCTCCTCGATATCTCGGCCATCGAGTCGGGGAAGAATATCTACAAGTTCGAGGGGGTGGACCTTGCGACCCTGGCGCATGAGGTGGCCAAGGATTTCGGCGAGCTCGCGGCGCGCAGCCGGGTTTCCCTCTACTTCGTGCCGTCCGAGGTGCCCTTGCCGCCCGCGAAAGCCGACCGCGAGCGCATCAAGTGGGTGATGAACAACGTCATCGAGAACGCGATTCGGTACACGCCTGCCGGCGGGAGCGTGAGCCTCTGGCTCGAGGAGGGAGCGGGCCGCATCTTCCTCCACATCAAGGACACGGGCATCGGGATCAAGCCGGAGGACCGGGGGAACATCTTCGAGCGGTTCTATCGGGCGGGGAACGCCATCGCGAAGGAGAACGCGGGGAATGGCCTCGGGCTCTATATCGCCCGCACCATCGCAAGCGACCATGGTGGGGACTTGAATTTCGAGCCCAACAAGGAGGGCCCGGGGACCACCTTCACCTTGTCGCTCCCGGTATTCGCCTAGTGCTATACTCGAGCTATGGCAGACACGAAATTCATCCTGGTGGTCGAGGACGACCCGGTCCTGAAGAACCTCCTCGGGCATACCTTCGCCGGGAAGTACCAGACGCTTTACGCCTCCGATGGCAACGAAGCGCTCGCCCTCTTCGAGAGCAATAAGCCTGCGCTCGTGCTGCTGGACCTCATGCTCCCGACCATGGACGGGTTCGCGGTCCTCCAGGCGATCCGGGGCCGCACCGATGAGTTGAAGAACGTCCCGGTGATCGTGGTCTCGAACCTCGGTCAGCAGGCGGACATCGAGAAGGCGAAGTCGCTCGGCGCCAACGACTACCTCATCAAGGCGGAGGTGCCGGTGGAGGAGATCGTGGCGAAGATCGAGGGGATGCTGGCGCAGTCCAAGCCGGCTGCGTAGGTATAAAAAGCCCGCCGGTGTACCTCGTAGGTACCCGGCGGGAGTGTAAGCGGGCTCGCGCCTGCTCCTATTTCTTCTTCGGGCGGTGGTGGGTCATCTCGACCTCTTCGCCCTTCTTCAGCTTCGTGAGGACGACCCGGTCGCCCCAGTCGACCTTGATTTCCCAGCCCTGGGAGAGGAGGCGGTCGAGCTGGGTGTCCTTCGGCTGGGCGGCTTTCGCCTCCAGCTTGCGGACTGGCTCGGGCTTGCGCGCCTTGGCCTTCGGTTCGGGCTTACGCCCCGGCAATCGCGGGAATTCGATCAGCTTGGCGCTCGGCGCCGTCAGCATGATCATGCCGTAGATCGGCGCCGGGGTGGCGAAGATCAGGCCGTCCTCCACCAGCGCGCAGCCGGTGATGACCAGCCGGTGCGTCGGCGGGACCTCCGCCTGGACCGGAAGCAGGTCGACGTAGTAGTAGCGCCGGCCGTCGGCCAGCACCTTCTCCATGATGGTCGCCTGCGCCCGCAGGGACCGGCCGCGCAGCGACTCGTCGTCTGTATGCACGAAGCAGTGCACGCAGCCGCCGGGGACGGTGGGCGAGTACCGGAAGTAAGGGATCACGAGGCCGTCGCCCTCGTAGCAGCCCTGGCGGGCGTCAGCGGGGATGCGGACGGACACGATGTCCCCCGCATCTCGGATGACGTTCCGGGCGACGACAGGGACGGCAGGGACGATTGCCGAGGTTGCCGGTGCGGCAACGCCAATGCTCGACATGGCGGTATCCTTTGTTTCTAGAGCTGGGCATGAGCACCCGATATATATTTTACATATCTATTGGAATATGTCAATTACGCGTCGGCACTTCAGGCGAACTTCAACACAAATGCTATAGTCATACCGTACCGGTCCCGCCACGGACCGGGGCATTTCCGTAATATGACCAAGAAGAAACCTGATGAGGGGCATACGCAGGCGCGCGGAGAGGACTGGATCCGCGTGAAGGGCGCGCGTACCCATAACCTCAAGAACCTCACGACCGAGTTCCCGCGGGGCGCGATGACGGTCGTCACCGGTCTCTCGGGCTCCGGAAAGTCATCATTTGCCTTCGATACCATCTTCGCCGAGGGCCAGCGTCGGTACGTGGAGTCCCTCTCCGCATATGCCCGGCAGTTCCTCAACCAGATGCAGAAGCCGGACGTGGATGAGATCACGGGCCTTTCCCCGGCAATTTCCATAGACCAGAAGTCGCGCTCGAACAATCCACGCTCGACGGTGGCGACCGTAACCGAGATCTACGACTACCTGCGCGTCCTCTATGCGCGCGCCGGCCAGCCCTACTGCGTGAACCACGACGTGCCGATCAGCAAGCTCTCCAAGGAGGAGATGATCCACCTCATCATGGGTAAGGTGGCGAAGCGTGCTGCCAGGGCCGATAAGCAGGTGATGGGGGTGGCGGTGGACCGCACCCAGGTCATCATTTACGCGCCGGTGGTGGTCGGCCGCAAGGGCGAGTACTACCAGCTCCTCTACGATCTCTTGGGCAAGGGATTCGAGCGGGTCGTCATCGACGGGAAGGTGCAGCCCTTACGGGAGAAGATCGTGCTTGACCGCAACAAGCGCCACGACATCGACGCGATCGTGGACGCCATCTTCGTCTCCGAGTTCGAGAAGAGTCCGGATGCGGCCCGCGAGCGGCTTTCCGAGGCGCTCGAGATCGCGCTCAAGGAATCCGACGGGCTCGTGAAGATCGGGCATGCGGACGGGTCGCAGGAGACCCTCTCCGCCCGCTTCATCTGCCCCGAGGACGGCATGTCCTTCCCGGAGGTGGAGCCGCGCCTCTTCTCCTTCAATAGCCCGTACGGCGCCTGCCCGACCTGTAACGGGCTCGGGACCAAGTCCCTCTTCTCGAGCGATCCCTGCCCGGCCTGCGAAGGGAAGCGGCTGCGGCCCGAGTCCCTGCGGGTGTACCTCACGGGAAAGAAGGAGAAGGGGCTCGGCAAGAATGTGGTGGACTTCACCAACTTCTCCATCCAGGAGGCGAAGGACTTCATGGACCACCTCGAGCTCTCGGAGATGCGCATGGAGATCGCGCGGCCCATCATCCGGGAGATCACTTCGCGGCTCGAGTTCATGCTGAATGTGGGGCTCGATTATCTCACCCTGAATCGCTCCGCCGCGACCTTGTCCGGCGGGGAGGCGCAGCGCATACGGCTCGCGTCGCAGCTCGGCACGGGGCTCGTGGGAGCGCTCTATGTGCTC
>DASPKG010000096.1:0-2197 GCA_035628215.1 Minisyncoccota bacterium | reverse complement strand
TCGAGATGAAGTCCGACTTCATGCGGGAGACCTCGACATCGCGCGCATGCGCGTCGTCCACCTTGATGGTGAAGTCGTTGAAGACCTTGGCGAGCTCGGCCACTTCGACCGGCGCATCCCTGAACTCCGCCACATCGATGCGTTCGCTCCGGTCCGCGAACGCTTGGATCGCCGTGACCATGTCCTGCACGGGCTCCACGATGTACCGGGAGAGGATGAGGAAGGCGATGGTCGCGATGACCGTAATGAAGGCGAGCAGGATCGAGGAATACTGGATGAAGAGGAGCTTCAGGCTATCCACGGCCTGGACCGCGGAGGAATTCGGGAACAATTTCTCCACCTGGCCGATCATCAGGAGGTACGCGATCGCCATCGAGCCGATGGTGAGCACGAGCGCGCCCAGAATAAGCACGAAGATGATCGTACGCAGGCTCATGTCGCTATGCTAGCACGCGGCTATCGCTTCCTTCTGCGTGCCGGTGCCTTCTTCTTCGCCGGTGCCTCCTTTCCCTCGAGCGCGTAGATCTCATCGCGCAGGATCGCGGCGGTCTCGAAGTCGAGCGCCTCGACCGCATCCGCCATCTGCTTGCGCTTCTCCTTGAGGAAGGCTTCCGGATCCTCCTCGTAGAGCTTCGCATCGAAGGCAAGGAGCGAATCCACGGTCTTCTGGTGCTCGGTCCGCATCGAGGCGGCGATGTCCCGAATCTCCTTCTTTATGGTGATCGGGGTGATGCCGTGCTCCGCATTGTAGGCAAGCTGCCGCTCGCGGCGGCGGTTCGTCTCCCCGATCGCGCGCTCCATGGAGCCCGTCATGACGTCCGCGTACAGGATGACGCGCCCGAGGACGTTCCTGGCCGCCCGACCGATGGTCTGGATGAGCGAGGTCTCGCTGCGCAAGAATCCCTCCTTATCCGCGTCGAGGATGCCGACCAGTTCCACCTCGGGGAGATCGAGCCCCTCGCGCAGGAGGTTCACGCCCACGAGGATATCGAACTCTCCCTTTCTAAATGCCGTGAGTATCTCGATGCGCTCGATCGTCTTGATATCCGAATGCAGGTATTCGGCCTTCACCTTCTTCTCCCGCAGGAACTCCGCGAGGTCTTCCGCCATCTGCTTCGTGAGCGTGGTCGCGAGCACGCGCCCGCCGCCCGCGATCACGGTCGCTGCCTCCTCGATGAAGTCCGCGACCTGCCCCTTGTAGTCGCCCGTCTCGACGATGGGACGGACGATGAGCTCCGGGTCGATGAGCCCCGTCGGCCGGATGATCTGCTCGGCCACCTGGCCTAGAGGCGGCACCGAGTGCTCCTTCTCGTAGGGTCCTGGCGTCGCCGAGGTATAGATGCACTGCCCGACGCGCTCCTCGAACTCCTCGAAGGTGAGCGGGCGGTTATCGCGGGCAGAGGGCAGCCGGAACCCGTGCTCGATGAGGACGTCCTTGCGGGAGCGGTCGCCCGCGAACATGCCGCCGATCTGCGGGATGGTGACGTGCGACTCGTCGATGACCGTCAGGAAGTCCGCCGAGCCGTCCTGCGTGTGCGGGAAGTACGAAAGCAGCGTATGCGGGGGCTCACCGGGGGCGCGGCCGTCGAAGTGCCGCGAATAGTTCTCGATGCCCGAGGTGTACCCGAGCTCCCTGATGAGCGATATGTCGTGCAGGGTCCGGCGCTTCAGCCGCTCGTGCTCGAGCACCTTCTCCTCGCGCTTCAGGGCCGCAAGGCGCTCATCGAGCTCGCGGCGGATGTCCTCGAGCGCGCGATTGCGCTGGTCCTCGCTCGTCACGAAGTGCTTGGCGGGGAAGATGAAGGCGGACGCGGGCTCCCCCGTCCTCGCGCGCGAGACCGGATCCAGGATCTCGATGCGCGCGATGACGTCCACATCGAAGGTGACGCGGTAGATGGCGCGCTCGTTGGTCGGCATGAGCTCGACCGCGTTGCCGACCGCCCGGATGAGGCCTGGCTCGAGGTCCGCGTTCGTGCGCTCGAAGTAGATGTTGATGAACTTGCGGATTAGGGCCGCGCGATTCTCCTCCTGCCCCACCGCAAGCTTCACGTGCCCCTTCTCGTATTCCGCGGGCGAGCCGAGCCCGTAGATGGCGGACACGGACGCGACGATGATCACATCCCGTCTTGTCAGCAACGCCTGGGTCGCCGCATGCCGCAGCCGATCGATCTCCGCATTGATCTGCGCCTCCTTCTCG
>DASPKG010000095.1:0-2847 GCA_035628215.1 Minisyncoccota bacterium | reverse complement strand
TCTCCTTCGTATCGTTATGGTTGTCTCGCTTCACGTCGAGCGTGGACGACGTCTTCGTATCCACGACCATGACCTTCGCCGGGCTCGTGGTCGCCCCGAAGGCCGCGCCCGCGGCGCCGACGAGCTCCGAGAAGCTTCCCCCAGTCATGGTGGGCGCGTTGGCGAGCGAGAGTTCCTCGTCCGCGAGATTGGGGTCGATCGCGAGCTTCGGGGTGGAGACCAAGGCCCCCACCCAGCCGATCGCGACGAGCGCCGTGATCGTGAGCGAGGTCCCGAACGCGATCTGCCGACGCACGTGGTGCGGCTTCTCGCGGATGCGCTCGAGGTGTTCGGAGAGGGCGGCCATATATGCAAAAGTATGCGCCTAGGGCGTGATAACGACAATAGCCCCGTCCTTCTCAGCGGCGTCCTTCTTCTTGAGGGTCAGCTTCTCGACTTTTTCGGTCTTGGTGCTGTCGGACTCCTTAAGAAAGGCGTCAAGCGCCCTGTCCTCCCCCATGCCGCTCCAGTGCATGGGGATGATGATGTGGGGCTCCAAGGAGACCGCGAGCTTGGCGGCCTCCGACGGGGAGAGCACGCCGTCCCCGCCGACCGGCACGAAGAGGATGTCGATCTCATCGATCGCTTCCCGGGCCTCGTGCGAGAGCACGGGGTCCGAGAGCGCACCGAGGTGCACGAGCGTCATACCCTCGAGGTTGACCGCGTACACAGTATTGACCGCATCCATCTGCCCCTTGGGCAGCCCGTACTGGCTCTTGGTGAGGAAGCCCTCGATCGTAACGCCGGAATGCTCGTATTCGCCGGGGCCGGTGATCGCAAACGGCTCCTTGTTCCCGAAGGTGACCTCCTCGATGCCGTTCATGTCGGGGTGGTTCCGGGAGGAAAGCGCGATGTCCGCGCCGAAGCGGACCGCAGGCAACGTACCCTGCTTCGAGATGGGGTCGAAGACCAGCGTGAGGTCGCCGAAGGTGACCTTGAAGCACTGGGCGCCGTGGTGGGTGATCACCATAGATGCGCAAATTATAGCACGAAACTCATCGTTTTCCCACCGTTTCCGACCGCCGCTTGTCCGTAGCGCGCCCCTCGGGACACGGAATCTTTATGCAAACACACAGAGCCCCGAAGGGCTCTGTGTGGCATCACACGGGACGGTGCCTATGGCCGCTCCGCGTCAATCATCTCGAAGGAGCCGGTCTCGTGGACCCACGGACCTTCCATGAAGGAGCTGTAGCTGCCGTCGCCGCCCCACGAATTGTCGTCATAGATCGACCACGTGTACGTCCCGTAGCCGAGCAGGGATTCATTCATCGTTTGCTCTATCGGGTCGCAGCTCGAGGTGAACATGAACATAGACTGGTCGGGTGTAAACATCACGAGCGTTACCATTTCATTCCCCGAGCTTCCCAGACCCGAGCACGTCACGTCAAAGGTTTCATTGCGGTAGATCGGGTCCGGATTCACGCTAAAAGTCGCGGCTGAGGCAGCAAGTGGAGAAAACATAAGCGCCAGCGCAAGAACAAAGGAGAACTTTTTCATAATTATGGGATATCTAATGCCCGGTGGTAATTTGCATGGCGTGCATGCGGTCGGACGGTAGCATGGAGGTAATGCTGCTTTCATGAATATTTAATAGAGAAACCCTGAAGGTTCGCTTCGGCATAGCGGGTGGAGCGCTCAAATGGTATGCTCTCCTGGCTGTCCCACTTCGTGAGGGCAGTTCTGTTTTCCTAATGAGGGATAGGTAAGATGGCTCCGACGCCACCGAGCGACCACATGCAGCGTGACTGGGTCCGCCGCAACTACCGCCAGGACGGCGGCCACGATGATGACGGTGGTGACCGTCCGAAGAAGAAGCCGCCGCAGCCGATACGGCACTGAGCTCTAGGGCCAGGCCCCCAGCCCCCGGCTCCGCATACGCGGGCTGGGGGCTTCCATTTTTGATGCTTTATTGCTATATTCCTCCTGTTCATCGCATCGACGAGTCGCGCGTACGCTAACCCTGGAAGCCGCAAGGATTCCAGTACGTACCGCAAAAGTCGGATGCGCATATTCATGATCGAAGAGAAGAACCCGCCGGCCCGTCCGGCTCCGGTCGCCACGTTCACCGTCGATCCCGGCCACCCGATGGCCGACAAGCTCGATGCCATCGCCGCCCCGCCCCGGGTGGGTGATTTGGTCGAGGGCACCATCATCGAGCTGGTGCGCGGCCGCCTCTACGTGGACCTTCCCCCGTTCGGGACCGGCATCATCTACGGCCGCGAGTACTTGAACGCCGCGGACGTTTTGCGTAAGGCGAATCCCGGCGACACCATCACCGCGAAGGTGGTCGATCCCTCCGGCATCGAGGGCTACATCGAGCTCTCGCTGAAAGAGGCGCGCCAGGCCGCGATCTGGAGCGAGGCCGAGCAGGCGATCGCCGCACAGACCCTCTACGCCCTCACGGTGGAGGAGGCGAACAAGGGCGGCCTCATGCTCTCGTGGCAGGGCATCCAGGGCTTCCTCCCCGCGTCCCAGCTCTCCAAGGAGCACTATCCAAGGGTGCCTGAAGGAGACAAGGACAAGATCTTCGCGGAGCTGAAGAAGCTCGAGGGCATGCCGCTCTCGGTCCGGATCATCACGGCCGACGCCAAGGAGGGCAAGCTCATCTTCTCCGAGCGCGCCGGCGCCGAGGAGGAGGAGAAGGCGTCCCTCATCGATAAGTACCAGGTGGGCGACGTCGTCGAGGGCGAGGTCACGGGAGCGGTAGACTTCGGCGTCTTCGTGAAGCTCGAGCCCGGCCTCGAAGGGCTCGTCCACATCTCTGAGCTCGATTGGGGCCTCGTCGAGGATCCCCGCGCCCTCTTCAAG
>DASPKG010000094.1:0-10032 GCA_035628215.1 Minisyncoccota bacterium | reverse complement strand
GCAGGCGTCCATCGCTGATGCGACGTCCTACTTCAACCAGTTCGCGGTGACGAACTTCAGTGTCACCTACCTGCTGGACGGCAACGTCGTGGGGAGCGGCAATCTCGAGATCCTCGGGGCTGGCGCCGTCCCCGAACCCGCCACCTGGGCGATGATGATCCTCGGCTTCGGCGCCGTGGGCAGCCTCGTCCGGCGTCGCCGGCACGGTCTGGCAGCCGCGTAGACGGCTCCGACCTCAACAAGTACAGCGTTCGACTTCCAGCCGGGCCCGCAAGGGTCCGGCTTTTCCATGCCTTGCAGAACATCCTCGGATGTGGTAGAACTACGACGGACATCTGTTCGTCCGCGTCTCCCATAGGCTTCAAGGATCAACCCCGATGAAGATCAGCCTCGCGGCGGCTGCCGCCGCCCTCGCGCTTGCGGCCTCGCCCGCGAGCGCCGTTGAGTACTTCCATGTGACCCTGACCGGCTTCGCCGACAACGCCATCCCGAGCTTCGTGCCAAGCGACAGCAACGCGTTCACCTTCGACCTGGTCTTCGACCCGGCCGTCAACCGCACGACGGACGACGACAACGACACCGTCGCCGTCTCCGTGACGGACAACCCGTTCGTCTCGGCGGAGCTCGACATCACCGGGATCGGCACCTTCGACTTCACGTCCTCGGCGCAGGCGCTCGGCCTCTTCCGGCCCGACGGCATCCTGACGTTCACCACGAGCTGCTCGGGCTGCGCGTTCACGATCTCGGCCCTGCAACCGTCGCTCGACAGCCTCGACCAGGTGCTCGGGCCCGTGGCGGCGACCGGCGGCGGGAACCTGATCGTCGGCGACGACATCGACGTGAACTTCCGGGTCACCGGCTACCACGGCCGCCCGTTCGTGGCCACCGCTCCGGTGCCCGAACCGGCGACCTGGGGCCTGATGATCCTGGGCTTCGGCTTCACCGGCGCTGCGCTTCGTGCGCGGCGGCGCCTCGCCTACGCCTGACCTAGCCTACGACCACGACGCGGATCGGCCGTCGAGCTCCCCAGAGCTCGGCGGCCTTTCCTTTTATATACCTTGAATTCATCGCCCCCTCACGGCGCCTGCCGCAGACTGCGGGCATTACGAACGTAACAACAAACCATGACTGCTAATGATGTACTGATGCAGGATCACCGCGAGCTCGAGGACGCGTACACCGACTTCGTCGCCGCCGAGGGCGAGGAGCGGGAGGAGCTCGCCAAGCAGATCCTCACCGACCTCACCGTCCACGCCATCGTCGAGGAGGAGTTCTATTACCCCTTGCTCGAGGAGGCCGGCGAGAAGGCGCTCGCGGACGAGGCCCGCGCCGAGCATGAGGGCGTGAAGGTATACATCGCCAAGCTCAGCATGATGGACGTGGACAGCGAGGAGTACGCGCCCGCCATGAAGGCCATGATGGAGTCCGTCCTGCACCACGTGGCCGAGGAGGAGAGCACCGCCATGCCCCGCATGGAGGAGATCATCGGGACGGAGCGGCTCGAGGAGATGGTGCCTGAGATGGAGGCGCGCAAGGAAGAGCTCCGCGAGTCCACTATGAAGCGCCTCTTCGCGGCCATCACCTAAGGCGCTGCGCCCCGGGTGCACGGATGAACCGCACGGACCTCGTGCGGTTTTCCCCATCCGCAATGGCTCTGCTTGCTCCTCGCTCATCTCCCCTTCATACTGGGTTCATGGAGAAAACGCGGCAGAAACAGGCCATCCGTACGAAGAAGCGGGCGATCGTCACCGATCCGGCCCGCACCATCGAGTACTTCGGCGTGGTCAACTACGCGACCAATGAGCGCGTCATCGAGGAGATGCGCGAGCTCGTCATTGCCGCTCCCGAGACGCCTATCACGCTCCAGGTGACCTCCGCGGGAGGCCCGACCGGCACCGCGATGAGCTTCTACGACACCATGCGCTATATCCTGAAGCCCCGCCTCACCACGATCGGCTCCGGGGACGTGGATTCCTCCGGCATCATCATCTTCCTTGCGGGCGATACCCGCTACGTCACCCCGCACACGACGCTCCTGCTTCATGTTGCGGGCCGGCATTTCAGCGAAGGCAAGCGCTACACCGCCGACGAAATGGACGCCATGCTGCGCGAGGACCGCCTGAAGGACTTCCAGTACGCCTCGATACTCGCCGAGCGCTCCGCTGGCCGCCTCGATACCGACCAGGTGCTGCGCATGATGGAGAAGAACACCATCCTCACGCCGCTCGAGCTCGTCGCGTACGGGCTCGCGGATCGCGTGCTCGAGTAGATTTCACTTACGGTTCACGGCAGGCCCGCTATAGTCGTGGCCTACCAATCTAACCAACCGTAAGGGTATGGCAAGTAACAACAACGGGAAGAGTCGTCGCGGATTCGCGGCGATGGACGAGGAGAAGCAGCGGGAGATTGCAAGCAAGGGCGGCAAGGCAGCCCACCAGAAGGGGACGGCGCACGAGTTCACCTCAGAGGAAGCACGCGAGGCAGGCAGGAAGGGTGGCCAGGCAAGCCGCGGCGGCAATCGCTAGGGCGCGCTTCGCACCGGCATACAACCCCGCCCGAGGCGGGGTTTATGCTATCGCTCCTACATCGCGAGCTTGCCGCCCGTGCCCTTGTTCGAGCTTGGGGCGCCCTGCTTATGGTCGCGGCGTCCTGCGGTTCCCTTCCTCGCGGACGCCTCCTTCGCCTGCTTCACCTCGATCGCGGATCGCTTCATAGCCCTTACATACCAGGGACGGGGTGAGCGGCACATGAATCGGCCCTTCACGAGGGCTTTACAACGGACGCGTTACTACAGAGGGACTATGCCCAAATTCATCCCGGGGCTCGCGCTCACCCGCGACTTCTATTTCGACGTGGTCAGGCCCCTCATCGAGCAGCACTGCCCAGGGCTCCAGTATTCGGCCGGGCTCGTGGGGCACGGCTCGGACGTGCTCGGGTTCGATACCCCGACCTCGACCGACCACGACTGGGGCCCCTACCTCCACATCTTCTTCGCGGACCTCGATTTCATCGTCGAGAAGAACCGGGTCGATGCCCTCCTGCGGAAGCACCTGCCTACCAGCTATAAAGGATTCCCGACGCACTTCACCGAGGGCGACTATTACCTCAAGCACCAGCCGAAGGCGAAGAAGCGCGGGCCGGTGAACCATATCTTCCGGTTCTGGACCATCCGCTCCTTCTTCCAGCACTATCTGGGCTTCGACATCTCGAAACAGCCCTCGTTCCGGGATTGGCTGCTGTTTCCGCAGCAGGCCCTGATCGAGGTGACGGGCGGGCAGCTCTACCGCGACGACCTGGACGTCGAGAAGTACCGGAGGCAGTTCGCCTGGTACCCGGACGATATATGGAAATACCTGCTCCACATCCAGTGGTGGAAGATCGCGGACGAGATCCAGTCGCCCTCGCGCAGCGGCGAGGAGGGGGATGAGGTCGGGTCGATGGTCGTCACCGCGCGCACCGTACAGAAGATCATGTTCATGTGCTTCCTGATGGAGCGCCGGTACGCCCCATATTCGAAATGGTTCGGGACCGCGTTCCAGAGGTGGCTCCGGTCCGGCCCCGAGCTGTATCCCCTCCTCCTCCAGATACTCCACGAGAAGCGATGGCTGCCGCGCCAGAAACTCCTCACCAAGGCGTACCGCAGGCTCGGGGAGATGCATAACGCCCTCAACCTCACCCCGCCGGTATACCCCGAGGAGACGGATTTCCATGGCCGTGGGTACCCGGTCCTGCAGTTGAGCGGCTTCTTCGACGGCCTCAAGGAATCCATCAAGAATAAGAAGCTGAAGAACATGCACTACCCCCTGGGCGCCATCGACCAGTTCATCGACCACGCGCACATCAACCACATGGATTACGTGTACAAGGAGCTGGGCGACATCATCCGCTAGCCATGGTCCACCACGATGTCCTGCACACCATAAAGCGAGCGAAGCAGCACGAGAGCTTCATCTATCCGTACTACGGCGCGTATTCCATCGCCGAGATCCCGCCCTCGGTCCGGCTTTGGCTCGGGCTGCCTCCCGACGACCGCGCGGCGCTGCCCTTCGCGCTCCGGTACAACCACGCGTACCGGCAGGTGCTCTTCTTCTTCGTGGACGGGCTCGGGTTCGATCATATGGTGGACTATGAGTCCGTGCTTCCCTTCTTCCACCGCCTGAAGACGAGGGGCGACATCTATCCCCTCACCACGGTCTTCCCGTCGACGACGCCGGCCGCGCTCACCACGCTGCATACCAACAAGACCCCGCAGGAGCATGGCCTGCCGGAGTGGACGGTGTACTTCGAGGAGTTCGATCGGATCATCGAGCCCCTGCCCTTCCGCGCGCACCTCTCCCACGAGCGCGAGGGGCTCTCGGCGCTCGGTGCGGACCCCGAGAGCCTCTACGAGGGCCGGACGTTCTACGAGGAGCTCGCGGACGACGGTGTGTGCTCCTATGTGTATATCAAGGAGGAGATCGCTGTGAGCTCGTATTCCGCCGTCTCGCAGCGGGGCTCGGCGAGCAGGCCCTTCCGTGACCTCGACGACCTCATGCAGACGCTGACCGCGACGATCACGGAGGAGGCGGGACCCGCCTACCACTTCCTGTACTGGGACCGCGTGGACAGCATCGAGCACGTGTACGGCCCGCGCTCGAAGGAGCACATCAGCGCGCTCCAGGAGCTCTCGGGCTTCCTCGAGGCATTCACCGCGAAGCTGTCGCAGGAAGGGGTGCGCGATACCCTCTTCGTGCTGTCGTCGGACCACGGCCAGGCGACCATCCGCAACGAGGACATCATCTACCTGAATGACTACGTGGACCTCGAAGCCAACTACACCTACGGCCCGAACGGGAAGGCCATCTACCCGACCGGCGCCCCGCACGACGTCTTCCTCCACATCTACGAGGGCAAGCGTGCGGCGACCATCAACTACCTGAAGCGCCAGCTCGAGGGCAAGGCGGAGGTGATCACCACCAATGAGGCGATCGATCGGGGGCTCTACGGGCTCGGGACGCCTTCTGCGCGCTTCATGCGGCGCGTCGGCGACGTGCTCATCCTCCCCTACGAGGGGTACCACGTGTGGTACAAGCACGCGCCCGACGTCTTCTTCGGGCAGCTCGGCATCCACGGCGGGCTCTCGCAGCGCGAGATGATCGTGCCGCTCGCGATCGCGCCCTTGGCGGACCTTCTTCACGAAGTCTCCTAACGGGAGCGCTTAGGATCCCTCCATGAAGCTCTCCCTCTACTACCCTGTCTATCCGCATATCGTGACCGACGCCTGGGGCGTCGAGGACCCGCGGTACGAGCGGTTCGGATTCACGCATCATAACGGGATCGATATCGCAGCCCCGGCAGGCGAAGCGATCCATGCGCCCTATGCCGCGCGCGTACGGCAGGTATCGACGGGCGAGGATCCGAGGGACCTGCACATCACGCTGCTTGCGCCGCATGCCTACGAGTTCCCGGATACGAAGTGCCATGTGGAGATCACCTTCATGCACGTGCTGCTTGCGATCGTGCTGCCCGGGGAGCAGGTAGCGGCGGGCGAATTGATCGGCTTTGCGGGCGGCAATCCGCTTGCCGATTATATCCATATGGCCCCGAAGCGAGTGCGGGCCGAAGGACGGCAGCGCTTCGTGGACGTGGACCTGAACCACGCGAGCGGCACCTTCGATCCCCTGCCGTACTGGAACGAGCGGTACGCGCAGGACCTCGATAGCGATGGCGCGAAGACGCTCGCGCGGCTGCAGCGCACGCTCACGAATATCGAGCGATCGCTTGCCGAGGACGTGCTGTCGTAACGTCCTCTATTTCTTCCTGCAGCTCACGCACCGGCAGCCAAACGGCTTGATGTGCTCGTCGAAGTACTCCGTGCCGTAATCGTAGGTCAGTTCCTCGCCGGGCGTGATGTTGCGCGTCGCGAGGATGAAGACGCGGCCGTTATGGATCTCGCTCTCGGCGTTCGGCTTGCAGGCATGGTTGATGTACCCCGCCTTGTTCCATTTGGGCTTGCCGTCGATGGTCTTGTTCTTCGAGATCTCGAAGAGGTACTTGCTCTTCGAGGTGTCCGCCTCCTTCTGCGTAATCACCTTCCCCACGTATTCGATGATGCAGGCCCCCTTAGGGATGGCGCTCTCGGTGAAAAGGCCGAGTCCGGCGCTTGAGCGTCGGACTCGGAGATCGAAGGCTCCGGGCACGAACTTTCCTTTTTTCATATCCCTAGTCTTATAGCAGACCTTTTGGGTATGGAAAAGCTGTAGGCCCGACGCGGATCGTCGGGCCCCGAAAGGACGGATTGCGAAGAGGTGCTTAGTCCTCGTCGGAGAGCCCATCGAAGAAGTAGTGCACCGGCACGTCAAGCGCCTGTGCCAGCTTCCAGAGCATGGTCGCGTTGATGGCGCTCGCGGCGCACTCGTACTTCTGGATCTGCTGGAACGTGACGCCGCATCGGGCGGCGACGTGCCGCTGGCTGAGCCCGAGCAGCCTGCGGCGGCCCCTGATTCGCTTGCCGACGTGGATCCCGACCCGCCTGTCTCCCTGCTTCTTGCGTAGCGGTAGTCGCGATTCGGCCGTGGTTGCTGCCGCCGGTGCCTGCATGGGCGCTCTCCCTGTTGCCTGCGAGCGTAATAACACACTAATTATGAAGATCAACTGTAGCGTGCGGCGGGTATGCTACACTCCCCCTCGTGACCCTCCATCCCTCCCATTTCATCGCGCTGGCGACCGCCTGCGGCGTCCTCATCCTCGCGCTTGGCTTTGGCATCTACCGATACGCAGCGCTCGACCGCGATGCCGATGCATACGCCGCAGCGAACCTCGAGGCGCATGCCGCCATCAAGGACCTCGAGGAGCGGCTCGGGGAGGCACAGGCCGAGCGGCTCCGACTCGCGGACGCGCTCGCCGCCGAGCGCGCGAAGACGGGCCTCTTCGAGCGGCAGATCGGGGAGCTCTCGGGGGCAGTGGGGACGCTCGAGAAGCTCGCCACGACCGATCCCGAGCTTCTCGCTAAGTATTCGAAGGTGTACTTCCTAAATGAGAACTACTCTCCGTCCGAGCTCGCGCTCATCGATAAGAGCCATCTCATTGATGTCACTCGCCCGCTCGAGATACACGCCCGCGTGAAGCCCAAGCTCGAGGCGCTCATCGATGACGCTGCAGATGACGGCATCGAGTTGCGCATCCAGTCCGCCTACCGCTCCTTCGGGACGCAGGCGGCGCTGAAGAGCGGGTACGCGGTTGCGTACGGCGCGGGCGCCAACCGCTTCTCCGCGGACCAGGGGTATTCCGAGCACCAGCTCGGCACGACGGTCGACTTCACGACCCCGGCGCTCGGCAGCGCGTTCACGGGCTTCGGGAGGACCGAGGCGTACGCATGGCTCACGAAGAACGCGCATCGGTACGGCTTCACCCTCTCGTATCCTGAGGGCAACAACTACTACATCCACGAGCCCTGGCACTGGCGGTACGTGGGCCGCGAGCTCGCGACCAAGCTCCACGACGAGGGCAAGGCCTTCTACGACCTCGACCAGCGGGAGATCAATACGTACCTCGCTTCCCTCTTCGATTAGTCGCGCATGTGGCGCTTGTCGATCTGCTTGAGGGTCTTCTCGCCGTCCTTATCCACCGCAAGCAGGATGCGGTCCACCTTCTCCTCGAGCCGGTCGTCCCCTTCCTTGGACTGCGGCGAGCCGATGTAGAAGAGGTAGGCGAGGCCGGCGACCTGCCACATGAGCTGGAGGAACTCGGACTGCCAGTTCTCGAGGGTGTCGCGCATCACCTCGATGAAGTAGGCGTTCAGTTCGATGGCCTGCCCGTGCGCGAGCTGCTCGTCGACGAAGGCGTACCAGGCGAAGACCCAGTGCCCGATGAGGCTCCCGAGGAAGAGCACGAGGGTGATCCAAAGGTACCCGTACTTGGACCAGATGGTGGTTTTCATGGTTAGCGTTTCTTAGGATTCTTGAAGATATCGGTAAGCGCGCCACGGAACAATTCCTCCGTGTAGTCGCGGCCCTTGATCCAGAGGTGCGTCATGCTCGGCAATCGCGATGGCTCGTAGAGATGCGCATACGGATTCTTCTTCCCGGTGATGAGGTCCCGGAAGATCATGGCTGATATCGCGCTGTAGGTCATGCCGTTGCCGGAGAAGGCGGTCGCGACATACTGGCCGGGTGCATAGCGGCCGATGTAGGCGAACCCGTCGATGGGCTCGAGGATGGGCCCGGACCAGCGGCGAGTGACGGGATACCGCGTTCCGAAGATCTCCTCCGCGTATTCTTCGAGGGAGGCGTACGCTTTCTCCTCCTTCATCTTGATCTCGATGCGATGGTCTTCGCCGCCAAGCAGCAGGAGATCGTGATCGCCGTTTCGATCGATGCGGAAGTAGTGGTAGGGGTTGTCCGCGTCTTCGTAGACCGCGACCGGGTACTTCCCCTTCGGGACCCTGAACTCGACGAGGTACGTCTTGTACATCCCCTTCTTGAGGAAGACCTCCTTCGGGTTGTTGAAGGGCTGGTACGTCGTCGTGACGGTTGCGTCCGCACGCACCAAGAAGCCGGTCGTATGGACCTTGAAGGGGCCCTTGCCGGTGATCTTCGTCACCTCGGACTTTTCGTATAGCTTCACGCCCATATCCGCGAGCTTCGGCAGGAGGCCATTGATGAACTTCAGCGGATGGTACTTCGCCTGGTTCCGGATCTCGAAAGCGTAGCGCTGGTCGAAGGGGAGCTTCTTGGTGTATTCGAAGACCGGGAATCCGAGGCCTTTCATGGCGGCGAACTCATCCTTGAGGTCGCGGGCCTCGCCGCGGGAGGTGCCGAAGACGTAGGCCGGACAGCGGGTGAACTCGCACTCGATGCCCTCGTCGTTGGCGATCCGCTCGATGAGGTCGATCGCGGCGCCATGGGACTGCCAGACGTGCTTGGTATGCTCCTTGCCGATCATCTCGATCTGGTCCTTCACGTCGGTGTCGATGAGCTGCTCGAGGAAGGCGGTCGTGGCGCCGGTTGCCCCCCAGGCAATGCCCTTCTTCTCGAGCAGGACCACATGCCTCCCTGCCTTGGCGAGGAGGTATGCGCTCATGAGGCCGGCGAGCCCGCCGCCCACGATGCAGACCTCCGTGCGCAGGTTCTCCCGGAGCTTCGGGTAGGTCGGGAGCGTCACGGTCTCCCACCAGCGTGGTCTCGTGTTCATGCCAGTAACTCTGCGCTCCGGGTCGTGAAGAGCATATGAGAACGGCCGGTCCCGAGACCGGCCGTTCTCATCAGCGGAGCGTTACTTCATGTGGGTCCAGATGCCCTTGTCCTCGCTGCCGTCGAACTTGAAGACGGCGATACCGTTCACCCCGAGCGCTCGCGCGAGCGCAACGTGGCCTTGGAGCGCGCCCGCGTCGCTCCAGGAGAGGAACCGGAAGGTCACGGGGGTATTGTTCTTGGCGGCGTACGCCTTGGCGCCTGCCGCGACCTGCTCGCCGGTAGGCGTGCCGGCGGGCGCAAGCGCGAGAAGCTGCTTCTGCGTGGGGCCGCCCTTCTGCTTCTTATCGATATACGTGAGACTCATCTCGCCGGCCGCGTTCCGGCTTCGCTTCACCTTGAACTTCTTCTCGATCTGGGCGGCGTATCCCGGATTGAAGGACCAGAGGTTCTTGTACGTGTATTTGCCGGTCGGCGAGACCGTGACCTCGAGCTCGCGGCCGTAGGTGGCGACGCCGATCGACAGCTTGCTCTTCGGGATATCCTGGGACATGAGGTTGATGACCTTCTCGGTCCACTTCGCATCCGCCACCGGGAAGTAGGGGGCGCCGGCGCGAAGCGCATTGAGCTTCTGGTCCGCGGTCTGCTGGTCGTAGGTCATGACGCGGACCGCGTCGCAGGCCCGGCCGATCGCGGGCAGGTCGTTGGCGAATTGGTAGGCGCTTGCAGGCGGCGTGCCGGTATAGCGGTCAGCGACGGGCATCCTCGCCTCTATGCTGCACGAGAGCCATTTGCCGTCGAGCGCCAAGGCGAGCTCCGCGAGGAAGAGCGAGAAGTAATCCTTGGTCTCGGCGCGCTTGCC
>DASPKG010000093.1:0-4567 GCA_035628215.1 Minisyncoccota bacterium | reverse complement strand
TGCCTTCCTCTTCTTTGCTGCCATAGGTCTGAATGAAAATTTGCTATGACTAGTATCTGTCGACCCACACGCAAGAAAGATTTTCTTGCACGTGTGTTCCGCTATTTATTATTGCGCGTCGAGAAAAAATTTGTGCGTGTCATGCATGCATGTGTGGATAACTTTCGAAAATATTTTTATCAAATCTTCATGCGATGTTGCGCACTTCGCGTTCGATCGCGATGCCGGTCGCCTCGAAAACTTTTTGCGCGACATCATTCGCGAGTGCATCGATGTCCTGCTGCGTCGCGCCCTCATCGGCGACCAAGACGAGCGGCTGCGCGTTGAAGAGATGCACCGGCCCGATGCGGTAGCCGCGCATCCCGAGCACCTTATCCAGGATGTACGCGAGCGGTATCTTTACCTCGCCTTCGCGCTGCAAGGGATAGCGCGGGATCGCGCCGTGTATCTCCGTGATGTCCCCGAACCGCACCGCGAGCTTCGTGTACTTCTCCTCGGAGATGATGGGGTTCTTGAAGAAGGAGCCGGCCGTGCCGCAGACCGCGAGATCCGGGAACTTGCGCGCGCGTATCGAACGAACCGCAGCCGCGACCGCAGCCGGGGTGCCAAGCGGCTCGCCGACCGCGGCGCGGGCGGCGAGATCCCCGTACTGGAGCTGCGGGCTGCCGTCCTTCTTGAGTTCGAGCGTCACGCTCGTGATGATGAGCTCCGGCTCGCTCTTGAAGCGGCTCTGCCGGTACTCGAAGGCGCACTCGTTATGCATGTACGGGCGCACCTCGCCGGTCCGTCGGTCATATACGTCGGCAGACACGAACACCTGCTCGAGCTCCATGCCGTACGCGCCGATGTTCTGCACAGGTGCGGCGCCGACCGTCCCCGGGATACCCGCGAGGTTCTCGATGCCCCAGAGCCCGCGCGCGACCGCCTTCTCGACAAGGACGTCCCAGGAGGCACCGGCGCCTGCGGTGACGAGGACGGCTGCTCCCGCATCTGCAAACGAGATGCCGGGCAGCTGCATGTGGAGAACGACGCCCGCGTACCCCGCGTCCGGTGCGAGCACGTTACTGCCGCCGCCAAGCACCGTGATCGGGAGCGAACGCTCGGCGGCGAACGCGACGGCTTCCGGAAGATCGGCGGGCTTCTTTATGGAAATGACGTAGCGCGCGGGCCCGCCGACCCGGAGCGTGGTGAGCGTGGCGAGCGGTACCGATTCCTCGATCGTCATTGCGTCGGGAGGCTCGCGATGAACGACTGGCCCTGCGCGACGGTCGCCGGGAACTTCGCCATTGCGGTCTGCGCCTCGACGCGCGCCTTCTGATATTCGCCCGCGAGCGCGTAGGCGGCGGCGAGTCGGTAGCGGGCCTCCGGCGCATCCGGGCGATTCTTGACCTGCAGCATCACGGTTTCGATGAGCTTCCCGTACTGCTTCGTGATGGCGTAGGCGTTCACGAGGACGTCGTGGTCCACAATGCGGGCGCCGTGCGCCTCCATGAGGATCTCCTCGGCGCGCAGGTCGGCGCCCGCGGTTATGAGCCCGGCCGCAACACGCGCGGCGAGGTCCTTATTGCCGGGCAGGAGCGCGTACGCCTCCTCGAGGACCGCGCGAGCAGCTTCCTGCTCTCCCACTTCAGCGAGCAGTACGCCCTGCTCCAGCATGATGAGCTGGCGGTTCGGGGAGGCGGCACGAGCCGCCGCAAGGTGCGCAAGCGCCTGCGGGTAGTTGCCGACCGCGCGATGGAGGAGCGCCGCCTGCATACGCACTCGGGCATCGGCCGGTGCCCGTTCGACCTCTTTCTCTATCTCGGTGATCGCGAGCATCGCGAAGTCGTTCTTGAGCTGATCCGGGACGCCCGGCTGCCCGATCAGGCTCACCGTGAAGTTCACGAATTGCTCGCGCACCTCCTGGGTGGCAAAGGTATGGGTCGCAAGCGCCGCGCGGAATCGTTCGAGGTTCGCGGCGGGACCGCCTGACGAGGACGAGATCGCGTAGACGAGGTGGTTCGCGCCGCGCATGTTCGGGACGTTCACCGTGAGGATGAGGAAGAGGATGGCGGCGCCCGCGACCGGGATGACGATCGCCTCTGCGCTCCCTCTTGGGAGTTCCGGCAGCTTCTCGAGCGCATCGATCGGGCGCATCGCGCGGCTATGCAGATAGGCGAGGACCGCGGCAAGCGGGAGGTACGAAAGCAGGTTATCGAACACGACGAGCGCCTGGACCGCGTAGGCGGCAATCAGCCCCGCGAGCATGATCCGGGTCGCGGTCGAGAGATTGGGGGTGCGCAGCACGAGGACGAACGCGGCGATAAGGAGCGCGACGAACAGGAGGAATGCCGGGATGCCGCCCGCGACCAGCCAATCCATGTACGCGCTATGCGCCCGATCGAACCAGGGCTCCTGCGTATAGAGCGCGGGACGGTAGTAACCGTTGAAGATGTAGTTGTAGCCCTCCTGGCCGTAACCGGTCAGCGGACGCTCCGTGAGCCCCTCGGCCGCCATGCTCCAGAGCGTGAAGCGCACCTCGAGCTCCTTGAGCGAGATGGAGGCGATGCGCCCCCACACCGGGTGCTCGGCGACCGCCGGATTGTCCTTCACGAGGAGGAACCCGCCGATGAGGATGAGGAGCGCGACGAGGAGCCCGCCCGCGATCTTCCTGCCGCGGCCGCCTGACGTGACGAGGAAGAGGAGCGCCGAAAGCGCGCTGCCGGCGACAAGCCCCACGATCGCGCCGCGCGTCGCCGTGTTGAAGAGGATGAAGACGGCGAACGCGGAGAGGACGATGAGACCGTACCGCAGCCACCCCTTCGATTCGATCGCGACCCAGATCGCGACGAATGCCGCGAACATGAGGTAGACGGCGAGGTAGATCGCGTTGCCGATGCGGCCATCGACGCGCACCCCGCCCTGGTTGATGGCGAAGAACTGGCCGGGCGCGCCGCAGGCCTGCCCCGCGCAGAGCATCTGCATGACGCCGATCAGCGTCACGATGCCCGCGACCGCAAGGAAGACGAGCCACCACTTCCGCCAGAGCTTCTCCACGGAGAGCATCGCGCCCATCACCGCGAAGAAGAGGAAGACGTGGATGAGGGTCACGAACCCGTCCATGCGCTCGAAGTTGCTCCATAGCGCCTTGTGCGGGTTCACGGCGAAGAGGTCCGCGATGAATATCCAGAGCGTGAAGGCACCGAAGATCGCGAGGAGCCAGGAGAACTGCGGGCGGTAGCGTTTGTCCATCGCGGCGAGCGCCACCCACCCCACGAAGGCGATCTCCACCAGGATCCTGAAGAGGAATCCCTTCCCCGTAATGAAGGGGAAGAACTGCGCGTTCGCGACGTAGAGCGGGAGGAAGGGGACGAGGAAGAGCGCCCCGAGCACGATGTACTTGGTAACCTTGGCCACGATGTTGGTAGTATATAGTACTGACGCCCCGCTCCCATGCAGACCCTTATTGACCGCCTTCACGGCCTCTTACGCCGGAGCGAGCGCTACACCAAGACCGATATGGTGTACGCCGTCTCGGGCCTTTTCTGGACTACTTCCGGGCAGGCGGTCGCGATCCTCTGCGCGATCCCGCTTGCCGTGGTGCTCGCGAACCTCCTCACCCCCGTCGAGTACGGCATCTATCGGTACGTGCTCACGGTGGCGGCAGTCATCGGCGCATTCTCGTTGACCGGGCTTCCCGCGGTCCTCACCCGCGCTGCTGCCCGCGGCTTCGATGGGTCGCTCAAGGAAGCGTTCTGGCTGACGATCAAAGGAAGCGGGCTCGTCATCCTCGGTTCCTTCGCCGGCGCTGCCTACTACTATCTCCAGGGGAACTCCATCCTCGCGGGCGGGATGGCGCTCATCGGCATCTTCTGGCCGTGGCTGCAGAGCGCCACCCTCTTTTCCGCCTTCCTCTCGGGGAAGCTCCTCGTCCGGATGAATACGGCCTATGGCAATCGCCGGACGGTAATCCATACACTCGTCATGCTCGCGACCGCTTACCTCTATCCTGAGCCGCTCGCGATTCTCCTTTCCTACTTCGTCATCCAGACCGCGACCGCTCTCTACTACTACCACAAGACACGGAAGCTCCACGTCGAGAACGATGAGCGGGATCCGGAGCTGAAGTTCCTCGGGAAGCACATGAGCTTCCTGAACATCATCAACGTGCTCATCGATAAGCTCGATGCGCTCCTCTTGTTCCAGTTCGTAGGCGCGGCCGAGCTCGCCATCTATGCATTCGCGGAGATGGTGCCTGATGTACTGAATAGATTCACGAAGAATGTCTCGGCGCTCGCGCTCCCGAAGTTCGTGACGCGGGGGGATGCGGCGGGCATTTGGCGAAAGACCTTCCTGATCTCACTCCTCCTGCTGCCGGTCGCACTCCTGTATTGCGCTCTCGCACCCTTCCTCTTCCCGATCTTCCTGCCGGCCTACACCGCGGCCGTGCCGTTCACGCAGGCGCTGGCGCTCCTTGCGGTTATCAATGCGGCGCTTCCTTCTACCTATATCGATGCACAGGGCGCCATCAAGACCCGCTATGTCATCACCTTCGTCACGAATATCACGAAGGTGATCGCGGTGGGCG
>DASPKG010000092.1:0-3552 GCA_035628215.1 Minisyncoccota bacterium | reverse complement strand
CCTTCCCCTCGAGGTCCTTGAAGGGGCCATCGGCGATGATGACCGGATCGTCCTTCATGAGGTCGATGCGGTGCTTGGGCGCTTCCTGGCCCATGCGCTTCATGAGCGAGGTAACCTCGGCGTCTTCCATCGGCACGGGCGTGGTGCCGCTCCCCACGAAGCCCGTCACCCTCGGCGTGTTGCGGACCACGAACCAGGAGTCCTCGTCCACGATCATCCGGACGAGGATGTAGCCCGGATAGATCTTCTCCTCCTCGACGATGCGCTTGCCGCCCTTCACGCGGATCTTCTTCTCGGTCGGGACGACCACCTCGAAGATCTTGTTCTCCATGCCGAGCGACTCGATGCGCTGGCGGAGGTTGCGCTCCACCGCGTTCTCGTACCCCGCGTAGGTATGGATGGTGTACCAGCGCGGCTCGGTCGAGAGTCCTTCATCGCTGAACTGCGGTGCTGATTTCATGTCCATACGCCAAGTGTACTTAGGGAAGCTTAGTAAGAAATGAACTGGTTCACGACGCCCGTGAAGACGTAATCGAAGCCGGCCAGAAGGAGCGCGACCAGGGCAGAGATCACCACGATGAGCACGGTATGGAGGATGGCCTGGCTGCGGCCGGGCCACACCACATGGGAGAGCTCTCCCCGGACGTTCTTGAGGTAGGTGAAGAATGAGTTCATATGTGGCTCAAATAAAAAAGCCCCGCGGGCCTTGTATGAAGCAAGGATACTACTGGCTTTTTTCGCTGTCAAACGGCACAGGCCCCGCGGGGGCGGGGCCTGTGGACGGGAAACGAGCGATTACCAGATCTCGTACGTGATCGAGATGGAGACCGAGGTCTCGTTCTGCCCGGTCGGAAGCGTCGGTGCGACCGCGGATACCCGGATATCGGACTCCATCGCGCCACCGCCCTTCCCGTATCCGTAGTACGGGTACGGACCTTCGTTCTCGTAGAAGGAGACGGTCTTTCCGAGGCGCACCCCGAGCTGCTTGGCGAGCACCTTCGCCTTCTCGCGAGCCTCCTTGATGGCCTCTTCGCGCGCCTGCGCCCGCACCTCGTCCTCGTTATCAACCGTGAAGTTCGGGCTCGAGATGTTCTGCACCCCGAGCGAACCGAGGGTCTCGAGCACCTGGCCTGCCTTGGCGGTATCGCGCACCTTCACCTGGATCGCCTGGGACGCCTCGTACCCGATGATGCGGGGCGAGCCGGGCGGCGGGCAGGGCATGCCGGCCATGCAGACCGTATTGGCGTATTCGTAGCGCGGGTTGATCGCATAGTAGGTCGTCTTCACGTCCTGCTCCTCGATCCCGAGCTGCTTCACGGCCTCGAGCGCAGAGTTGGTCCGCTCGGTCGTCTTGGCCTGCGCCTCGGCGACGGTTGCCGCCTGCTCGGTGACCGTGAAGTCGATCTGCGCGATGTCGGGCACCACGACCGCTTCCCCGGTCCCGGTGACGGTGATCACGTTGACCGGCTCATTCGGGCCGCGCCCGAAGGCCGCATCCCATGTCTTCGCGAGCAGGAAGAGCGCGAGCAGCACGAGCACGGCAAGGAGCGCGATCCGCATCCGTCGATCATTCATTAGTTCACTCATGTACGTACGTCATTAAGGGTTATACAGCGAGTATACCCGAGGCGGGCACGCGCTTAGTGGGTATGACGTACGGTAGAGGTCTTTCTGACGAGGAATACCGCGATGAGGGTCGTCACCGGGACCGCAAGGATGATGCCTGAGGCGCCGATCAAGATGCGTACCAGCTCGGTCGCGATCACCTCCCCGTTGAGGATGTAGCCAAGCGGCGCCGTCGCGTTCCCCAGCAGGAGGAGCAGCGGGAGCGCGACGCCGACATAGGCGATCGCGAGCGTATTCACGAGGGCGCCGATGTGCTCGCGTCCGATGCGGATGGCCCGCTGGTAGATCGTCTGCTTATCCAAATGCTGCCCCGCAGCCATGAGCTCCTCGACCGCGACCGCCTGCCCGATCGCGACGTCGTAGAGGACGCCCAGGAGACCGATGATGATCCCGCTCATGAGGATGCCGACGAGGTCGAGCGTTCCGCCGTATTGGAAGTGCAGGTAGCCGCTCTCCTCCCCCGAGAATCCGGAAAGCGCCGCGGCCCCGACCACGTACCAGGCGGCAAGGCTGCTTGCGGCAACGGTCGCGATCATGCCGAGAACCGCCGCGGTCGTCGTGCGGTTGAACCCATGGGTGATGTAGGAGCCCGCGATGATGATGAGCGACGAGACCCCGACCGCGACCAGGACCGGCGGGTACCCGGCGACGATGCCGGGGAGGAGCAGGTAGAAGATAAGGATGAAGCTCCCGGCAAGGGACACCAGCCCCCGCAGACCCTGGATCCCGCCGAACAGTACGAGCAGCGCAAGGAACACGGCGACGAGCCCGAATATGATCGGTAGGCGGTAGGGATCGGCGACTGAATAGAATTCGGTCCCTTCCAGGGGGCTTGCGAGGTGCCGGAGGTAGAAGACATCCCCTTCCTCAAGCTGCGCGAAGTCGTTTACGAAGGTGACCACCTTCCCCTGCTCGGGTCCCTCGAGGATCTCAGCGGTCAGCGTCTGCACGTCCGCGGTGAGTTCCGTACCCGGCACCTGCTGCGTGCCCGCCTGCGCGACCGATATGACGCGAGCCTTCGCGAAGGTCTCACTATCGGGCTGCAGGCTCTGCGCCACTGCCGCCGTCGGTATTACCGCAAGCACGAACGTGGCGAGTGTAAGCGCTAGTCCTTTTGCGCGCAGGATGTGCATATGCCGAAGAATTCTAACGCGTGGTCGTCGATGCTCGCGAATCCTGCCGCATTGCGCACCCGCTCATTGAGTGTGCGCGGAAGGCAGGCTTCGATATCCACGATTTTGCCGCAGGAACGACATGTTGCGTGATGATGATGCGTCCCCACCGCTTCATAAAGGGCGCGATCTTGCGAGAACGCCATCTGCCGTGCGAGGCCCGCGGCAACGAACGCCTCGAGCATGCGATACGCGGTGGCCGTGTCGAACGCGCCCCGTCCCTGTCGCACGAGTGCCTCAACCCCAAGTGGGGCCGTTGCCTGTCTCAGCACCGTAAGCAGGCTCGTGCGTTGACGCGTGGCGCGCAGCCTGGCATGGCGCAAGTCGGCCGCAACCGTTGAGATTCGTTCCATATCTGCATGATACCGCATAGGCCTGATTTCCACATGCGAACGATTTGCAAGTATCGGGTGCCTACGCTATGCTTCCCGCATGATCATTACTACCCTGTTCGCGCTCGGCAGCGTTCTGCTCGTCGGCGCCATCTCCCTCATCGGCATCTTTACGCTCTCGCTCAGAGAGAGCCTCATCAAGAGCGTGACGTTCGTGCTCGTCGGCGTCGCAACCGGCGCCTTGCTCGGCGACGCCTTCATCCACCTCATCCCCGAGGCCTTCGCGGAAACGACGGACACCGTCGCACTCTCGCTGACCATCATCGCGGGCATGCTCGTCTTCTTCGTCCTTGAAAAATACCTCCACTGGCACCACCACCAGGGGCTCGAGAGCGCGGAACCGGAGGTGCACCCGGTCGGGA
>DASPKG010000091.1:0-3120 GCA_035628215.1 Minisyncoccota bacterium | reverse complement strand
ACAATCTCCCTGTCGGAGCCGCAGCACACGCACCGGAGCGTTCTGACGTAGGCAAGGTGCGCGCTCGACCGGAACCACGCATCCGGCTTCCGCTCGACCTTCTCCCTCCTCACCATGAAGTGCGGGGAGTCGAAGAGCTTGGCGCGCGCCTTCTTCATATGAATGGGTTCACGTCGTCGTCTCGGAAGTCGAGGCAGTCCCACTCGCACAGCGCGTCCCATGCGGCCTTGCCTCCGGGGACGCCCTTGCCGACTTCCTGGTCGAAGATGTCGAGGCATTCCGTGGCGAGCCCGTGCCGGCCGGCATAGCGCGCCACGCACTCCCGCCACGTCTCGCCCTCCTTGCGTCTGACGTAGAGCGACATGGCCTAAAACGGAATCGAGTCCCCGCCGAGGTCGTCGCCTCCGCGGTTGCCGCCCTTCTCTTCGCGCGGCTTCGGCGGGAAGCAGACCAGCGTGCATTCGAGCTTGCCGTCGCGGAGCTGCGGGAGGGGCAGGGCATCGAGGGCGATGCGGAAGCCGCGCTCGGTCGTGAACATGGTCCCCACCTTCGTCCAGGCGGTCTTGCTGTCGCCGTTGCGGTCGGTGTAGTTCCGGCCGCTCATCACGTCGTATCTGTCGCTCATGCTGCTTTGTCCTTCGGCTTGGTGAGTTCTGCGATCTTGAATGCGGCGAGTTCGTGCAGGCGGTTCGCCCAGCCGTCGCCCAGGTGCTTGCGTATCTCGGCGACGTCCTCGCGGTCCTTGCCGGTGCCGGCGACCTTCAGGCCAAGCGCGGCGTCACTGGCGCTCGTAGCCTTGTCGATACCGGCCTTGATCTTGTGCGCCATCTCCTTGGCGCGGGCGACGTCGGGAGAGTCCTCGGCGGGCTTGTGGCCGTTGCCGTTGTGCTCGACGTTCTCCTGGTCCTTGTCGTACAGGGCGAGGCCGAAGGGGTTGCCGAAGGTCATCAGCCCGCGCTTCATCGCGTCGGTCTCAGCCTCTTTGATGGCGCTCTCGTGCGCCGAGCCGAGATCGACGTCGATGCCGCTGCCGTAGCCGCAGCCCTCGCGGATGATGGCCCGCTCGCCGACGATGACGCGCACGCGGACCCGCGCCATGTACGCAACAGCGTGGCCGTCGCGGTCCTTGTTTGCGCCGATCTTCGTGGCGCGCTCCGAGAGCAGCCGAAGCTCGACCGTCTCGCGGTCCCATGCGTCGTACCCGAAGATCCGGTTAGCCTCGGCGATGGCCCACCAGCCTTCGATGTACGAGAGCTGTCGCCCAGCCTGCTTGCGCTGCTTGACGTGCGCGCCGTCGAGCTTCGCCGAGAGCGCGGCCTTCTGTGCGTCGGTGAACATTACGCGGCCCTCTTCGTCAGTTCCTTCTGGATTTCGTACAGCGCGCGAAGATGCAGGAAGGCATCCCACGCCCTATCAAGCTCACCCCACCAGTGATGATGAAAATCACCATAGGTCTTATCGAAGCGGAGCAAGTGATACCCGCCCTCGATAGGCTGCTCTGGATTATTTTCTTCCCAGAGCTTACCATAAGCGGCGACTTGAACCAAGTATTCCGGGTAGCAGTTGTTAGATGACTTCCAGTCACCCATGGACCGCTTGCCTTGAATAAGCAGGGCGTCGAACGTCCCGCCGAACTTGTATTTCTCGGATACAAGCGGAACCTCGGTGTGCGTTACTTGAAGGTGCGTCTGCCGCGCCCACTCAAGGAAGGCGCCGAACGCGGTCCTCGCCTTCGCGCACACCTCGGGATCGCCCTCGAACGAGACCGGCTGGCCGTGTATCCACGCCTCGACGGCAGCGTGGGCCATCGTGCCGGCGTCGGCGGCCTTGTCTCGCTCCTCGCGGTAGTCCTTCCCCTCCTTGCCGAGCGCCCAGGCCCAGTGAATAAGTCCGCCGGCATCTTTAAAGCGGGACAACACCGTCGTTACGGACGGGACGCGCTCGCCGCTCGCGAGGTAGTAGCCCTTCTTCGCGGTCGGCATCACGCCACCTTCCGGGCAGCGTCTTCCACGCGCTGCATCTTCATGCCGTCGTCGATGGCGAGGATCTGGTCCACGATGATGCGGGTTTTCTCGGCCTTCATTCGCTCGTCACGGCAGAGGGGGCGATGGTCCACCTCGAACAGCAGATCCTCGGCGAGCGAAAGCAAGCCCTCGGCGATATCGCTCATCCTGTGGCTCCCGTAACGAGGCGCGCCGCATCGCAAGCGCGCATCCCACCCTCGATGAGGCGGATCGCTTCCTGGTGCTGCTCTTCGGTCATCCGGAAGCCGCGCTCGAAGGAGTGGTGAACGACCTGTCCATCCGCACCCCAGATCGTCACCTCGATAAGCGGAGGCTCCTGCGCCTGCTGTGCTTTCAGCAATCGGTCCCAATCAGATCCGAAATCGTTGCTCATATCGGTATCCCCATAAGGCCGGTGAGGAGGTAGGAGAGGGCGGCAATCACGAGGTAGCGGAGCTTCACGATTGACCTTGGGCGTCTCCCCCTTCGGGGGCCGCGCTCTCGTGCTCCGCACGGAGCCCCTGCGGGTCTCCGCCTTCGGCTTCGATCGCTGACGCGGGGAGGAGCGAACGGAGGAAGTTGAGTTCGGCTTGGGCGAGGATGCGTGAGCCGATGCCGCCGATCATGTAGCCCCCGTCTGGGGACTTGATGAGGTCGGGCGCCTCGGTCCAGTGCTCATACGGCGTGTTGAGGCAACCCGTGTCGCCGGAGGCGTCTGCAACAGGGCAGCCCTTGCAGCCGAGGTTCGCTTCCTCGCTGGGGCCGTTGAACAGCTGACAGAGCGGGCAGTTATTGACTCCCTTCTCGTCGCCAGTCCCCGCGACAATCGCCTCCCACTTCGCGATGCTGCCCTTGAGGGCTTCCAGCGTGCGCTCGTCCATCACAGTCTCCTTGCGTTAGCGGGCGTTAGTCGCGAAGCGATCGAGACGCCCCTTGGCGGCTCGACCCGAAGGGCAAGCACGCGACGGCGAAGCCGGAACGCCCATCACTTCATCGCTCCTGTGTTGCGCGGGTCCGCGAAGTGCAAATGCACGGCGAGCAGCTTCTGCGCGGTCGTCGGCTCAGGCTTGCGTGAGATCGCCCGCCCCACCCGGCACACGTAATCGAGGACAGTCAG
>DASPKG010000090.1:0-5823 GCA_035628215.1 Minisyncoccota bacterium | reverse complement strand
ACGCTCCAGATCATCGTGGTGGACGCGCTCGGGGGCCCGGTCGCAGGCGCCGAGGTCCACATCGAGAACCCGAGCACGGTGCCTGCGGTCGACCTCACGACGTTCACGAACGCCGAGGGGCTCGTGTACCTGCCGGGCGCGCTGCCGTCGACCGACTACCGCATCGAGACGACCAAGAGCGGCTACTCGACCGCGACCACCTACGCGCGGGACGCGACGAACCAGAACCCGACCCCGGGGTACCTGACCGTGGTCGAGAACCAGACCACCACCGGCACCTTCGCGATCGACCTCCTCGCCGACCTCACGCTTCGTACCTTCAGTCCGCCGCAGACGCTCTCGTTCGCAGATACGTTCGCGGACCTCTCGCAGATCGCGGAGGCGGTGAATGTCGGGGTGTCCGCCGGCGCGCTCGCGCTCGTGGATAGCGGCATGGGGTACCCGGGCTCCGGGCACGCGGTCTCGGTCGCCGTCACGCCGACGGCGCTCCATGAATGGGGCGAGCTCAATGCGACCCTGAACCCGTCCGCGAGCACCGAGGCGCTGATCCAGGTAGTGGACGCCTCGGGCGCCGTGCTCCCGAACGCGGTCCTGCCCGGGAACGAGGCGGGCTTCGACACCTTCCCGGTCTCGCTTGCCGGCATCGCGACCTCGACCTACCCGACCCTGAAGCTCCGCGCCAATCTCACGAGCACCGCCTCCGCAGAGACGCCGGAGCTGCGCGATTGGTCGCTCTCCTACCGCCGCGGCGCGACGCCGTTGCCGAACATCGCGTTCACCTTACGGGGCGCGAAGACCGTGGGCTCGACCGGCGCCGGCGCGGCGCTCTACAAGACGACCGTTGCGGACTCGACGAACGGTTCGGGGGTGAAGGCGCTCTCGCTTGAGTGGGATGCGTATGAGCTTACCCTGAACGGCTACGACGTCGTCGAGGCCTGCCCGTCCCCCGGGTACGCGCTTGCGCCGGGGAGCGCGACCGACTCGAGCCTCTACCTCGGCGCCAATACGACGAACATGCTGCTCGTCACGGTGAAGGACAACACAGGCGCGGTGGTGCCGGGCGCGGACGTGACGCTGTCGCGGACCGGGTTCAGCCAGACGGTGGAGACGACCTCCTGCGGCACGGCCTACTTCGGGAACCTCACGTCCTCGTCCGCCTATACGGTCTCGATCGCGAAAGCCGGCTACACGACCGCGAACTTCGCGAACGTGAACGTCGCGGGACATATCTTCTATGTGGCGACCTTCGAGTAATATGCGGGGCTTCACCCTCGTCGAGACGATGGTCGTCGTCGCGATCGTCGTAACCGCGGGCGTCGCGCTCATGGGCTCCATCCAGTATTTCTATAGGAGCAACGCCTACATCCTCGAGCAGACGGCGGCCCTCGAAAGCGCCCGCCGCGGCCATGCGTTCACCCTGCAGAACATCCGCGAGGCCTCCTACGGGGACGACGGGTCCTACCTCATTACGGACGCGCAGAGCAACACCATCACGTTCTATGCGGACATCGACAAGGATGGCGGCATCGAGCGCATCCGGGCGTATCTTTCAAACGGCACCCTCTACCGCGGCATCACGAACTCGACCGGGAACCCCGCGACCTATACGGGACAGCCGGAGACGATCGAGACCATCGCGGTCGCGGTCCGCAACACGACGCCCATCTTCCGGTACTACGGCGCCGACGGCCTGGAGCTCACGTCGCCCATCGATCTCGCGGAGATCGTCTCGGTCGGGGTCCGCCTCGACGTAGACCTCAACCCGACCCGGGCGCCGAACGTGTTCACACTCTCGGGCACCGCGACGATGCGCAACCTGCCGACGGAGTAGAATAGGGGCATGCAGCGTCCTCCGCGCGGGTACCTCCTCCTCCTCGGGATCGTGTTCGGCGCGATCTTCCTCATGGTGCTCGGGAGCCTCGCGAGCTTCGTGCTCACGACCAACAAGGCGCAGACCGCGAGCACCGACCGCGCGAAGGCGTTCTCGATCGCGGAAGCCGGCCTCGAGTACTACCGCTGGTTCCTCGCGCACAATCCGGGAGACCTCACGAACGGAACCGGGAACCCAGGTCCCTACGCCATCCCGTACGAGGACCCGGAGAGCGACGTGGCCGGCACCTATACCCTCGACATCCAGGGGAACACCTCCTGCGGTCAGGTGACCTCGATCGACATCGACTCGACGGGGCAGCCAAGCGGGAGCACCGTCAACCGCACGCTCACCGTGCGCTACACGCGGCCCACGGTCGCGCTCTATTCCTATGTCCTCAACGATAGCGTGTGGGCGGGCGCGGACCGCGTGATCAACGGGCCGTACCACTCCAACGGCGGCATCCACATGGACGGGACCGCGAACGCCCCGGTGACGAGCTCGGTCGCCACCTGGTCCTGCACGGGTTCCTACGGCTGCTCCCCGACCCAGACGGTCGCGGGCGTGTGGGGGTCGGGCCCCAACCAGACGCTCTGGAGCTTCCCGGTCCCGCAAGTGGACTTTGCCGCCATCTCGGCGGACTTCGGGACCCTGAAGGCGACCGCGATCGCAAGCGGCGCGTACCTACCGCGGTATTCCAATGGCGCGAGCAACAGCTCGGCGTACTGGAGGGGATACCACCTCCGGTTCAATGCCGACGGCACGATCACGGTGTGGCGCGTGACTCATGCGACCCCCTTGAGCAATGTCCCGATCAACAGCTCGGACGGGAGCACAGACCGCATCCTCATCCAGAACGAGGTTGCGCACAGCACCATCGCGCTCCCAGCCGGCTGCAAGCTCCTCTTCGTCGAGGACCATGTATGGATCGAGGGCACGGTGGGCGAGAAGGTGACGGTGGTCTCGGCGAACGTCGCGAACCCGGGCGTGGAGACGAACGCGTACCTGCGCGGCAACCTCGTCTACGGCACGACCGATGGCACCGACGGCCTCACGCTCATCGCCGAGCGCAACATTCTCATCGCGCCGGACTCTCCGAACAACATGACCTTAAACGGCATCTTCATCGCGCAGGGCGGCGCCTTCGGCCGCAACCTCTACGCCTGTCCGTCCGCGTACGAACCAAAGGGAACGCTCACGATCCGCGGTACCACGGTCTCGAACCGCCGTACGGGGACGAAGTGGGTCAATGGCTGCGGGGGCGGGAACGCCGCCGGCTACCAGACGCGCATCGATGCGTTCGATCGCCAGCTCGCTACCGACCCGCCCGCCTTCACCCCGATCACGAGCAGCGATTACCAGTTCGTGGATTGGCGGGAGGAGTAATACCGAGCCCTTCGGGCGGGCCTGGTATCATGGAACCTATGTTGATCGTCTCGAACTGGAAGGCGTACGTGGAGAAGCTGGATAAGGCGAAGGAGCTCGTCGCAACAGCAAACCGGGTCGCGAGGAAGGGCGGTCACGAGCTCGTGCTTGCGCCGCCCGCGCCGTTTCTCGCGTTCCTGGCTTCGGGCAAGACGAGGGCGAAGTTCGCCGCCCAAAATCTGTCCTTGGTAACCGCAGGCGCGCACACCGGCGAGGTGACGGCTGCGGCTGTGGTCGGCGCCGGCGCAAGCTACGCCATCGTCGGGCACTCCGAGCGCCGTGCCGCGGGCGAGACGGACGCCGAGGTGCTCGAGAAGGTCCGCCATGCGCTCGCGCACAAGCTCACCCCGATCGTCTGCGTGGGCGAGCGCGAGCGGGATGCGGATGCGCGGTATCTCAGCTTCGTGCGTGAGCAGCTCGCGGCGGTCTTTTCACCTCTCACACCCAAGGAGCGGCTCGCGGTCGTCGTCGCCTACGAGCCGGTCTGGGCCATCGGCAAGGGGGCGGGCGATGCGATCACCACGCTCGATCTCGCCGAGATGATCGCCTACATCAGAAAGGTTCTCGGGGACTACATTCCCGGCCGAGGTCCCCAGAAGGTCCGTATCTTGTACGGGGGATCGGTGGAGCCGGCGAACATTCGGGATCTTGCGGGCGGCGGGGGCATCGATGGCTTTTTGATCGGGCATGCGAGCGCGGACGTGCCGACGTATGCGGCGCTCCTGAAGGCGCTTTCATAAGTTGCTGAACGGGTAGTTCGTGCGGTATGGTGCTCCCCAGAGGAGGGGTTGGCCATGATTGAGCCTCGTGAACAGGTCCGACGGTTACGCGCGGTATGCAAGCGCGCCCACAAAGCGTTCCCAGGCCCCGTTACCTGGGACGGCACTACCTGGCCGACACTCATGCACGCGCACTATGCAGCACGGGTCTATGGATGGCACTGGCGGCAGGAGATTCGTGCGGCCGGGTCGGTCCATGCCGCACGCAAGCGCTTCAAAGGCATTCGCAAGGAACGTCCCGGCATAATGCTGCCGGATTTCTGCGAGCGTCATGAGCTCGCAGATCTCATCACGGTGTGGTGGCGGGAACAGAAGGCCAAACGGCAGGCGGCGGAGTAACTCCCGCCGCTTTTCGCATCTGCGTTATGATGCATGCATGCGTACGCTCCGCGATATCCGCCATCTCGAGAATGTGCCGGTGCTCGTGCGCGCCGCGCTCAACGTCCCGGTCGCGGATGGGACCGTGACGAATACCTTCCGGTTGCGCAGCGCGCTCCCGACGATCGAGTACCTGCGGTCCCGCCATGCGCGGGTGATCCTGATCGGGCACCTGGGCGACAAGAGCACCGAAAGCTTCCTGCCGGTCTACGAAGCATTAAAGGGGTTCATCCCGGGCATCAAGTTCTGCGATTCGGCCGTCGGGAAGGCGGCGCGCGAAGCGGTGCGGGATCTCGTCCCGGGCGACGTGCTCCTCCTCGAGAACCTCCGGCGGCACGCGGGCGAGAAGGGCAACGACCCGGCATTCGCCGCCGAGCTCGCCTCGCTCGCCGACGCGTTCGTGATGGACTCATTCGACGTCTGCCACCGCACGCATGCATCGGTCGTCGGCGTGCCGGAGCTCCTGCCGAGCTACGCGGGGCTCCAGGTGGAGCGCGAGGTGAAGGAGCTCTCGAAGGGGCTGCGCCCCAGGCGCCCCGCGCTCGCGATCATCGGGGGCGCGAAGTTCGCGACGAAGGAGGCCCTGCTCTCCGTCCTCCTCGATTCCTACGATCACGTGTTCGTAGGCGGCGCGCTCGCCAACGATTTCATGCAGGCCTTGGGGCAGTCGGTCGGAACGTCGCTCGTCTCGGGCGCCGACCACGCGGCCATCGAGAAGCTTTTGCATAACCAGAAGCTCCGGCTTCCGATCGATTACGTCGTCGCGCCCTTAGGGAGCGAGCGCGAGGAGGGGCATCTTGCGGGCGTGACCATCGTCTCGAACACCGAGGCCATCCTCGATAACGGGCCGAAGACGCTGGAGATGCTCGGCGCGCTCGTCGCCGACGCGAAGACCATCCTCTGGAACGGTCCCCTGGGGAATTACGAGAAGGGGTTCACGGACGGTACCGAGGCGCTCGCGCGGTTGATCGCCACATCAAAGGCGCACTCGATCGTTGGCGGGGGCGACACCATCGCCGCGATCGAGAAGCTCGGGCTCGACGAGCACTTCTCGTTCATCTCGACCGGCGGCGGCGCGATGCTCGACTTCCTTGCGGACGGGTCGTTGCCGGGGATCGAGGCACTCCAGTAGGTTGACTCGGCGTCCTTCCTGCGTACTGTAGGGTAAGATCCCACAGCACAAGGAATAAGATCGTGAAGCTCTGGTCAATCGGCCATCACCGCAATCTCTGCGCGGCGCCATGGGAGCACAAGGGCGTGCTCATCACCGCCGAGGACCTCGCGCACCCCGAGGTCAGCGTCTGGAATCCGTGCCCGCGCGCGATGCGGGACATCTCGCCCACGAAGATCACCACCGAGTTCTCCTTCGTT
>DASPKG010000089.1:0-4314 GCA_035628215.1 Minisyncoccota bacterium | reverse complement strand
GGCGATACCTTCGATGCGCTCCTGAAGCATGCCCGCGCCTCCCTCGCGTCCTACGTACATGAGGCCGATTCGCGCATCGTGCTTAGCATCGAAGAGGAATTCAAGGCAAGCCAGGGCGAGGTGGTGCTCTCGGGGCGCGTGGATGCGCTCTTCGAGGGGACCGGCGGGGAGTGCATCGTCGATTTCAAGACCACCGGGACCATCGATAAGAAAAAGAAGGAGGAGTATGAATCCCAGCTCGCGTTCTATGACCACCTCCTGCGGGAAAACGGCCGGAACCCCGTCGAGGGGCTCATCATCCAGATCGGGGAGGACAAGGTGGTCGAGCATGCGTTCCCGCTCACGCCGGAGCTTAGAGAAGCATTCAAAGACAACCTTACGGCCGTCATTGCGGAATTAGAGAATGGGAAGTGGAGGGCAGGTGAGCCGTCCGAATACGATGGGCTCCTCACACTCTTCAAATAGAGCGAAAGCGCCCGCGGCGCGGGCGCTTTGCTGAAGAGCCGCTCTACGCAGCCTCTTTCCACTGCTCCTCGTTCTTCTGAACGAGATCGATTTCATCCGTTGGCGTCTTCGCGAGGCCGATGACCTCGCCCTGGCCTCCCTGCACGATCTTTTCAGCAGGCGCACCAGTCTTCCGGTCAACGAACATGCGCTTCTCGCTCGGGTTCTTTCTCCACCCCAATCCTTCAAGCATATTTTAGACTCGGCTATTGCTACGCAGCAATTCTCCCATTACTACAAAAACTGTCCAGACGCTACTTCACCTTCGCGAGCGACCGATCCACGAGCTCCTTGAGTGCCGTATACGGCAGCGCGCCGTTGATCGCGACCGGCTTTGCGCCCTTGATCAGCAGCACGGTGAAGGGCGCGCCCTCGGCACCGGCCCCTAGGGCGTCATGCGCCTGCGCGCGCACCTTCGCGGAGAAGCGGCCCGAGTTCACGCATTCCGTGAACGTCCCTTCTTCTATCCCGAGCGCAGCCGCGATCGAGGGATAGCTCGTGGGATTGAGCTCCGCGCCGCCCGGCGCAAGGGTGTGCGCCTGGTCAATGAAGCGCCAGAAGGAATCGGCGCGCCCGAGGGATGCCGCGCACTCGGCGGCCTCCGCATGCCGCTGCGCGAACTCATGGACGGTCGTAAGGGGGAGGTGGCGATACACGAGCGCGACCTTCCCGTCAGGGGCGTATTCCGTCATGAGCTGGGCCAATGCCGCATGGAAGCTCTTGCCGTCGTCCGAGTCGATATCGGAATACTCCACGATCGTGACAGGGGCCTCGGGGTTCCCGATGATGTGGTCCGCAACCGCGACCGGCTCGATCATCTCGGGCATCGGGGTCGCGGGCGGCCCGGCGCTGCCCGATCGGATAACGAATACGGTCAGCGCGAGGATCACGCCCGCGATGATGATCGCCGACGGGATGAGCCAGGGGCTCCGGGTTGGATTATCCATGCCCTCATCCTAGCACCGCCCTAGAAGGGCAGCGTATGCGTGAACGCGCTCGCCGGGCCCTCGCTCCGCCATTTCGAGACGTCGAGCTTGATATCCCGGAGATCCCGGATGTCCTTGTACCGGAGCTTCCCGTGCTCGAGCGCGTAATCGTAGAGGCCGCGGGTGACGCGCACGTCCTGGATGCAGTACTCCTTCACCTTCTCGACGAGACCCTGCTGCCACCACTCCACCGCCTTGAGCCCATCCGCCGACTTCCCGACGCCAAGCGTCGCCTCGGCGAGGGACTGGAGCCGAAGCCTCCTCCCGAGCGCGTTGTACACCTCGACGAGGAGATCGAGCGGGCGGATCTTCGTGAGGTCCCCGGGATAGTACTTGTTCAGGATGGGGGTATCGAAGGAGATGGAGTTGAACCCGATGAGCACATCCGCCTTCTCGAGGATGGGCCAGAGCTGGGGGAGCTCCTCCTTGGTGTAGGCGGTATAGGTATCGGTCTGCGAATCGTGGATCGCGACCACGGAGAGCTCGAGCTGCGCGTAGTCGCTCCGGGAAAAGGTAGGGAAGGCGTTGGCCGTCTCGATATCGAACGTGATCTCGCGCATAGCTAGGAACCTGAACGGATGGCGGCAGCAACATCGGCAATGGGACGCTCTTCCTCGAACCCGCTCTCGAGGTTCTTCAGCCGCACCGTGCCCGATTCCTCTTCGCCCGCCCCGTACGCGGCGAAGTACCGGATGCCGCGCTTGGCGGCCTCCCTAATCTGGTCCGACAGGGATCGGTCCGTGATGTTCACCATGGCGCGCACGCCAGCCGTGCGCACGATCTCTGCGAATCCCTGCGCTAGACCGATATCCTCCTCTGAAGGTGTCCCGATATACAGCTCGGGCGCGCTCGACTCGCTCGGGAGGAGGTTATGGGTGGTAAGGAAATCGATGAGGGTCACGTCGCCCATCGCAAAGCCGACGGCAGGGATGGGGTCGCCGCCAAAGAGGGCAACGAGCCCGTCGTAGCGGCCGCCCCCGATGAGCGCACGGGGATTCTCAGGGTTCGTATCGAAGACCTCGAAGACGAGGCCCGTATAGTAGAGGAAGCCGCGCACGACCGAGGGATCGAAGACGACGTTGTCCATGCCACGCGCCTTAAGCGCTTCGATGAGCCCCATGAGCTGCTGGTATTCAGCCTCGACCGCATCAGTATCATGCGCCTCGATGACCTCGAGCGGGTCCTTCCCGTTCCGGCGGTACTCCCCGCGCGCTGCCTCGAACTTCTCGGCGTCCATCTTGTTCCTGCGGTCCACGAGCCCGAGGTACGCGGTCGTCTCGTCGGCGGAGAGCCCGACCGCTTCGCAGGCCGCATTCAGGAGCTTCCTCGAGTTCGCCTTGATGGTGAAGTCCGCATTCTGCGCGCCGAAGGCCTTCAATATTTCGTACGCCATCACGACGGCCTCGCCCTCCGCCTTCGCGTCCGCTGCCCCGATAATGTCCACGTCCACCTGGTAGAACTCGCGGAGCCGTCCTTTCTGCGGCCGCTCGTACCGGAACCGGTTCCCGATCGAGAACCAGCGCAAGGGATACACGAGCTCGCGGCGCTTTGCGGCCACCATGCGGGCGAGGGTCGGGGTCATCTCGGGACGGAGCGTCACCCGCCTATCTCCGCGGTCCGTGAAGGTATACGTCTGCTCGTTCACGATCTCTTCGGAGGTCTTGCTCTCATAGAGCTCGGCGCGCTCCAAGGGGGAGGCGTTGTATTCCTCGAAGCCGTAGGAGCGCAGCACCTTGCGGATCACCTCGAAGCAGGCCTGGAGGCGGGTCCAGTCCTCGGGATAGAAATCACGTACGCCCTTGTACGGCTCGGCAGACAGCGGCTCCTTGTCGCTCATAGGGCTAGGATACCAGATATCTAGACCTTGGGATTCGGCGGGCTATCCGACAGGTGCAGATCCGCGATCTCCTTCATGATGAGGTCACGGATCCCGGTCGGGTCCGGCATCCCCGTCATCCGGAAGCAGGCGGAAGCGTCGCCTGCGGTCTCGGCGCGCACCGAGCCGTAGTTCAGGAGCGTCGCGAAGAAGCCATCCACCGTCGTCGTCACGTCCTGGATGTGCGAAAGGAGGAAGCTCGATACCTGCCGGGAGAAGAACCCGTACTGGCGGATATGCACGATGCGCGTCGTGGTGATGATCCACAGATTCAAGAAATAGGAGGTAAAGACATTGAAGGCGAGTATCCAAAGGATGAGCCACCACGCCCCGAGTCCGAGCCGGAACCAGGGATTCTCCACGGTGAAGCCCTGGAGCCCGAGCGCCGCCTGCGGCGCGGCATTAGATACCCCCTCGATGAAGTCCGGGAAGATGAGCGGGAGGTAGGCGAGAAGGGCGAAGGGAAGGAGCTGCACGAGGAAGAGGAACCAGTGCTTTCGCACCGACAGCGTGACCTTCTCCCCGGGCTCAAGCGCGAATTCCTCCATACCTACGAGGGCGCGAAGCCCGACACCGCGAATAGGGCGAGCGCGGCCGAGACGATGAAGTGCACGATCAAGGCCGGGATGGCGACGGAGGACTGGTGGCTGTACCGGAGCCAGTGGTACGCCGCGATCGCCGTATAGATCGCCCAGAGCACGAACAGTACCCAGGCAATGACCGATACCACCTTGCCGGGATCGAGGAAGGAGAGCGCGGGGCCGATCGTGAAGGCAGTGCCGGTCGCGTACATAGGATGAGCTTAGGGGTAGTATCCCACGAGGGTACGGGCCCGGCCATACTGGTCGGTGCGTATGTCGGCCCGGCGAGCGCCGTCCTCGAGCACGAGCCGCCTGGCCTTCTCGATGTTATCCACGTCGCACTCCATCCAGAGCTCGCCTCCCGGCT
>DASPKG010000088.1:0-2005 GCA_035628215.1 Minisyncoccota bacterium | reverse complement strand
CGCCGGCCCAGAGGATGAGGAGCGGGATGAAGGCCGAGGCCGGGAGGTAGCGGGCGAACGACACGAGCGGCTCGAAGAACGCCTCGACCGGCTTGAAGGCGCGTGACGACGCCGACCGTGAGTGCGCCGATCTCCTTCGCGATCTTCGCGACGACAGGAGCCGCACCGGTACCCGTGCCGCCGCCCATGCCGCAGGTGATGAACACCATGTCCGAGCCCTGGAGCGCTTCCTGGATCTCCTGCCGCGTCTCCTCGGCCGCGCGCTTGCCGAGCTCCGGGTTCATGCCGGTACCGAGCCCCTTGGTGAGGTTCTTGCCGATGTGGATCTTCTTCTTCGCGAGGGACCGGTGAAGGTCCTGGGCGTCCGAGTTCACGGCGATGAACTCTACGCCCTTCACTTTCGAATTCACCATGTGGTTGACGGCGTTGCAGCCGGAACCACCGACGCCGACCACGCGGATGCGTGCGAACGTCTCGATCTCTGTATCTACGCGCTTGGACATATGAGGAAGCTAGAGCCGGATAAAAAGGCTGGGGCCATGATACCAGCTGGGGACGGCATGCAAATATCGACAAATTTTTCAGACGTGTCTTGCTTGTGTGTGAAAATTTGCCGAGAGTTCCCAAAAATTATCTAACAACGGCCTCGTTGCTCACTTTTATGACTGTATCGATGACTACGAGGTACGAAGAACCCCCGGTCTATGGACCGAGGGCTCGTTTGGCGATACGGAATTCGAACGTCAACTTTTGGTGCCGATTCGCTCTCCTTCGGTCGCCGCAGTCAGGACGCTAGCCCGGCCAGCTATGGCAGCTGCCGAGGAAGAAATAGAAGGGCACGTTGTAGAAGATCGGCGTCCCCAGGAAAGGCCGTTGGTACTCGTTCAGGCCGAACTCGAAGTGGCCGACCTTGCTGATATCGCAGGAGACGATATAGAAGTCCATGTCGTCCCTGAGTCGGTTCCAGGTGTCGCTCATGCAGATCTCCACGTACGGCTGCTTGAGCGCATGGCACCGTTCGAGCGCCTGCTCCATCCGGGTCAGCGGATTATCCGGTTGTGCGCGGATGCGGGCCGTGGCGGCCAGATCATTCGCGAAGCCCGCCACCGAGAGCGCGCCGATCACCGTCAGGACCGTCGTCCCGAGCTTACGAAGCTTCTGCATCTCTACTCTCCCTCAAAGGTTCAACGATTGATATCCGGAAGCTGGACAAAAGCTAACACAGTTGTATAGAAACACCAACCAACTACGGCAAGAACTGCCGGAAGAACTCCTTCAGCCCCTCCGCGAACTCCTTCATGCCGCGCTTCTTCTTGGGCGTATCCGTGTCTCCGGTGAGGCCCCAGAGGGCGAGGCCATAGGCAACGGACCAGGTGGCGTCCCGGACCTTCACGTCGGTCGTGAGGCGCATGTCAGCGACCCGGGAAGGGAGGTTCAAGGCGCCCTTCGCGATATCCGTGATGAGCCCCTGGCCGGCGCCTCCGCCCGCGATGATGATCCCGGCCGGCAGGGTCCTGCCGCGCCCGAGCTGCTTCAGGTGTTTGTCTATCAAATCGAAGATACTGCGGAACCGGCTCGTGATGATCTCCTCGACGCGCTTGCGGGGGTACATGCTTCCGGAGAGTCGGCCGAGCTTGAGGCGCTCCGCGTCCTCAAGCGACACCTTGAACCCGAGCGCGAGATCATCGGTAATATGCGAGGAGCCCATGGGGAAGACCTTCACCGAGACGGGGAGCCCCTCGTCGTAGATGACGATGGACGCCGTCTCCGAGCCGATGTTCGCGAGCACGCATCCCTTCATCTTCTGGTCCTTGGTGAGGGTCACGTAGGAGCCTGCTAAGGGGGACGCCATGCGGTCGATGACCTCAACGTCGGCGGCCTCCGTCACACTTTCCATGAGCTCTGCATGCTGGGAAAGGCAGGTGATGAAGAGGTAGTCCGCTTCAAGGCGCGTCCCCTTGAGACCGACCGGCTCCCCGAGCGTCTTCGCCCCATCCACCCGGTA
>DASPKG010000087.1:0-20218 GCA_035628215.1 Minisyncoccota bacterium | reverse complement strand
GACATGGCTTGCCACCTCGAGCACGATGCGTTCGTGCGCCCCGCCCTTCTCGATAACGAGCGCCTCCTGAATCGCCGGGCGATCCTTCTCGAAGTGCACGTCGACGACCGGCCCGATGATCTCTGTGATGGTTCCTGTGTTCATACGCTCGTAGTTAGTACTAAAAGTTAACTTGCTAATGCCTCCCTTCCGCCCACGATCTCTGACACCTCCCGCGTGATGGCCGCCTGCCGCACCTTGTTGTACACGCGATTGAGGTCATGCACTACCTCCTTCGAGTTGTCCGAGGCGTTCTTCATCGCCACCATGCGTGCCGAGTGCTCGGAGGCCTTGCCCTCAAGGAGCATGTGGTAGAGCGCGACGGCGACGAGCCGGGGGATGAGTATCCCGAGCACCTCCTCCTCTGATGGCTCCACTTCGTAGGAGGCAGGAGCTTGAGGCGCCTCCTCCTCGCTCCACTTGCCCTTGGCGGGCGTAATATCCGAGACGATATCGGTCAGCGCCCCCAAGGAAAGCGGGAGGATGCGCCGCCAGGTCGGGACCTGTTCGAAGGTGGACTTGAATGCGCTGTAGACCGCGACCACGCGATCGAAATCCCTCGCGAGGAATCCCTTCGTCACCTCGGCCGCGATCTCCTCCATGACCGAGAGCGGCACGTCGTCGCGCTTGTTCTCGATGGACTTGCGGATCTCGTACCCGCGGCGCGCGAAGAACTCCTCGCCCTTGCGCCCATAGGCATACACGATGACCTCCTCCTTCGCTCGGCCCTCGAGCGCCTCGAGCGCCTTCTTCAACACACCCGAGTTCAAGGCACCCGCGAGCCCCTTATCGCTCGTGATGATGACGAGCGCGACCTTCTTCACCTCCCGGTGCTCGGCCAAGGGGTGCCCGGTGATGTGGCGGGTCGCGGAAAGGCGCGAGAGTATGGAAACGGCGGCACGCGCATAGGGGCGTCCCGCAAGGGCAGACGCCTGCGTCTTCCTCATCTTCACGGCTGACACCGCCTCCATGGCGCGCGTCACCTTGTGCATGCGCTCGGTCGCCTTGATCTTCGTCTTGATGTCCTTCAGCGCCATATTAGTTGTCGATGTGAATGAGCGCGGTCACCAGAGACTGCTGCACGTACTCCTTCCGGTTGATCTTGCCTCCAGTGAGCTTGCCGATCACCCCACTTTTCTTGCCGAGCTCAGGATCCGGATCGAGCCCGGTCCGGTTCGCTGCTTCGGCGAAATTGAGACCCTCCTCGACCACGAGCCGCATCACCTCCTTGTCCGGCGTCTCAAATGCCGAAGAAAGTCCGAGATGCGTATCGGTGCCGTCGTGGATCGCGCACGCACTCACGTTCATGTACCCGCTCTTCGCATTCGGCACCCGCATGAATCCGGCCTCAAGCCCGATAGCGTAATCACAGTCAATGAACGCTGCCTGTGCCCGATTAACCGCTCCCCCTGTCACTTCCTCAAACGAGGTTGGTTGATCGGGCACGCCTGACGGGACTTCGATCCCAACGATTTCCGCGTCCTTGAAGCGCGGATAGTCCGCGAGAATCTCGCGTACCGCTTCTACTTTCGCTGGGTTCCTGGAGCCGACCACGATCTTCATATGCTTATGTCGACCGCTCGACGAACGAATCGAGCAGCTCGCGCAGTTCCTTCTCCGTCTCCTCAGCAATCTCGCGGCTGGTGCGGATCTTCTCGAGCACGCCCGTCCCCCCACGGCGTAGGAAATCCTGGAGGCGCTCCTCGGCCGCAGCGGTCTCGGACGGGGTGAAGGTATCGAAGTATCCGTTGGTGGCTGCGAAGATGACTGCCGCCTGCATCTCGAAGGGCAGCGGCTTGCCGTTGGGCTGCTTCAACATCTCGGTCATGCGCTGGCCGGCATCGATGCGCTTTTTGGTGTCCGCATCGAGGTCGGAGGAGAACTGCATGAAGGCCTCGAGCTCGCGGAACTGGGCGAGCTCGAGCTTGATCTTGCCCGACACCTTCTTCATGGCTTTCGTCTGCGCAGCACTACCCACGCGCGACACCGAGATGCCCACGTTCATCGCGGGACGAAGTCCCTTGTTGAAGAGATCGGTCTCGAGGAAGATCTGCCCGTCGGTGATGGAAATGACGTTCGTCGGGATGTAGGCCGAGACGTCGTTCTCCTGCGTCTCGATGATCGGGAGCGCGGTGATGGAGCCGCCGCCCTTCTCCTTGGAGAGCTTGGCCGCGCGCTCAAGCAGGCGCGAGTGCAGGTAGAAGATGTCGCCCGGATACGCCTCGCGGCCCGGCGGGCGCCGAAGCAGCAGCGACATCTGACGGTACGCCACCGCCTGCTTCGAGAGGTCGTCATAGATGACGAGCGCATCCTTGCCCTGCTCCATGAAGTGCTCGGCGATGGTCGCGCCCGCAAACGGCGCAAGGAACTGGAAGGCGGCAGGCGAGGATGCCGGCGCCGTCACCACGATGGTGTAGTCCATGGCGCCTGCCTCAGCGAGCTGCGCCACGATCTTCGCGGTCTTCGATTCCTTCTGGCCGATCGCCACATACACGCAGATGGGGCGCGTCGCCGTGTCCTCCGACTTCTGGTTGAGAATCGTATCAATCGCAATCGTGGTCTTGCCCGTTCCGCGGTCGCCGATGATGAGCTGGCGCTGGCCGCGGCCGATCGGGGTCATGGCATCGATCGCCTTGATGCCCGAATGGAGCGGGGTATTCACCGGGGCGCGGTCGATCACGCCGTAGGCCTCGCGCTCGATGGGGCGGATGTCCTTCACCCCGGTCGGGCCCTTGCCGTCCACCGGCTCGCCGAGCGGATTCACCACGCGGCCAACAAGCGAATCGCCTACCGGGATGGAAAGGAGGCGACCCACGCGGCGCACCAGCATGCCCTCGAACACCTTCGATGCGTCGCCCAAGATCACGGCGCGCACCCCGTCCTCCTCGAGGTTGAGGACGAGCCCGTAGATGGGCGCGGCGTCCTTCAGCGCCTCCTCGAGGGTGCGGTCGAAGGTCGGGTCGAAGAGCACCATCTCCGTCATGATGGCGTTGTCGAGGCCGTCGATCTCCGCGATGCCGTCGCCGGTCGCGCGCACGATGCCGGTCTCCTCCGTGCCTCCCTTGGGGACGTAGGATGCGATCTCACTCTCGATCCGCTTGATGATGCTCTCCATGATTATTTTGTAACGATGTTCCTATAAATCTCGATCAGCGCCTGCTTGCCCGAACGGTCGACAAGCTGCGCCCCGCTTCTCCCGCGCCATCCGGAAATGAGCGCGTCGTTCACTACGGCGTCCGCTGCCTCGATGCCTGCGGCCTTCGCCTCTTTGAGCGCCACGGCCTTCTCGGCGGTACTCGCGACCTCCACCGAGGGCGCGAGCTTCGCAAGCCGCGACTGCCGTGCGCGAAGCTCCCGCAGTATGCCCGGGAGGAGCTTCAGGCGGCCCACGGCCTTCAGGTGCCGCATGAGCCCCGCAAAGAGCTGTCCCTCGTCCCCGCCCTTAAGGACGGACCGTTCGAGCGCCTCTGCGTAGACCTTCTCCATGCTAGGTGCGCATCGCCTTCTCGGCGGCGAGGATCGTGAGCCGCGCGATCTCCTTCTCGCTCTCCCGGAGCGCCTTGGCGGCTGCCTCCTTGGCGCGGGCGTCCGCATCTGCAGCGACGGCCGCGGCACGCAGCTCCGCCTCCTTCACGATGCGCGCCTTCTCGGCGCTCGCCGATTCGCGCGCGGACGCGACGATTCCTTCCGCTTCCTGCTCCGCGCCCCTGCGCACCCCGAGCGCCACCTCGTCCGCCTCCGCGAGCTTCGCCTCGGCCGCCTGCGCGTCCTCGACGCCCTTGGCGACCTTCGCCCGGCGCTCGTCCAGGGTCTTCATCGTGGGCTTGTAGAGGAGGTAGGTGAGCGCCACGAAGAGCACCCCGAAGTTGACCGCCTGTACCAGCAGGAGTCTCCAGTCGATGCCGAAGGCGGCGAAGAGTGCGTCCATGATCCGTTAGCCGACGAACTTGATGATGAAGGCGACTACGAGCGCGAGGATGCCGAGCGCCTCGGTGAACACGATCGCGAGGATCATGTTCGACACGATCTTGCCCGAGGCCTCCGGGTTCCTCCCGATCGCCTGCATGGCGCCACCGCCGATGAGCCCGATGCCGATGCCAGGGCCGATAACGCCGAGACCGGCGGCGAGCGCCATGCCCAGCTGTGTTGCTGCTTCTACGTCCATAGATAAGTGTGAGTTCGAATAATTACTGCTCCATCCCGGAGCCGCACCGAGAGACTAATGCGCAGTCTCCCCGTGCGGTTCCATGATTGCCAGCTTGATGAAGAACAGGGTCAGCATCGCGAACACCACCGCCTGGATGAACCCGACGAAGACCTCGAAGGCCATCAAGGGTACCGGGAGGAGGTACGGCAGGAAGAACGCCGCCACGAGGATCATGACCTCACCCGCGAAGATGTTGCCGAAGAGACGGAAGGAGAAGGAGATGAGGCGCCCCAGGTTGGAGACCAGCTCGATCAAGCCCACCGCAAAATCAACGGGTGACTTAAAATTAACAAACTTCCCGCCGTACTTCAAAAGGCCCAGGGTGAGCACCCCGGTGATCTCGATCGTCAGGAACGAGATGATGGCGAGCGCAAGCGTGGTGTTGAGGTCCGCCGCAGGCGCGCGGAAGAGGGGCGTGAGCCCCCCATGCCCGTTATCCACCCCAAGCGACGTACCTACGCCCGGCAGGAAGGCCAGTTCGTTCGCCACCAAGATGAAGAGGAAGATGGTCGCGATGAGCGGAAAGAACCGGCGCGCGAGCTCCCGGCTCTCCAAGGTCTCCTCCATATAATTCAGGACGGCCTCGAATGCCCACTCGACGCCCGCCTGGAGCTTCCCCGGGATGAGCGCGAGGCGGCTCCGGAAATAGAAGGCAAACCCGATCAGTACTGCCATCGTCACCCAGGTCAGCAGGAGCGAGTTGGTGATCGGAAACCCGAAGAGGTTGAACACCTCCTCGGCCTTCAGGACCACATGGATCGCCGAGGAATGCTCCGTTCCCTCGACGGCATGCGAAGCATCCTCGGCCGCGCGCGCAATGCCGCCGCCAAGCACCATATGTAAAAAAGACCCTGCCTGGGTCAGTACCCCTCCCATATGCCGTCCAGTTTACCAGAGCGTCTGGAACGCTCCAAATCCCCTACGCGCGGACCATGCCCGCCGCCGCAAGGAGGAGGTCCCGGAGCTCCATGAGGAGGGTCAGCAGGCGTCCCTGCGCATCCGCCTCGGCCGTGGCCGCGACCATCTCGGTCCGCGATACCGGCGTCTTCTCCGGTGAAGCGTCCTTTGCTTCGAGCTCGTTCGGCAGCGCCGTCGGCTTCTCGATCGCGCCGAGTACGCGCGCCTTAGGAACAGCCTGCGCGGCGACCTTCGGTGCCGGTGCAGGCTTTGCCGCTACCGCCCCTGCCGAGCCGCTCGGTGCCCCGAACATCTGCACCACGAAGATCACCGACTTGCCATTGTACGTACCGCTTGCGACCGCGATGCCGGTCTCGCTGAACTTGGACGCCATGATGTTCGTGCGGTGCCCGGGGGAGTTCATCCAAGCGCCCACGGTGCCGGACTCCGTCGAGAAGCCCTGCGCGAGGTTCTCGCCCGCGCTCTTGTATGCATAGCCAGCATTCACCACCCAGTGCGAGAAGGACTTCCCATCTGGGGTCGTATGCGCGAAGTAGCCCTTCGCCGCCATGTCGTTCGCCTTCGCCTGCGCGGCGCGGGTCAATGCAGCGTTGGTGCTAAGCGCCGTGAGTCCGGCTGCGGTGCGCTCTGCGTTCACGAGCTTCGTGAGGGTCGAGGGGGAGAGCGACGCCGCCTGCGCAAACGACGGTGCGAAGAGGAACACAAGCGCAGCCGCTACGGTCAGGTAGCGAGGAAGCGCGAGTGAGGTAACGGAGGAGTTACTGCGGATCACTTCATCAAGGCTACATGAACCGCAAATGAAGTACAAGCTGAGCCATTACCTATTTCAACGTTTTAAGGAGATCTACGAGCTGCTGGTAGAGATCAGCGAGGGACGGGAGTGCATTAGCCGCGCCCGCGGTCTGGGCGTAGGAATCGCTGAGGACCGCCTGCGAGCCGAGGCTCGAGGAGATGCCGGATGCGCCGGCACCCTTCCCGTCGAGCGGCCCGCCCGGCTTAGGCCGGAGATCGTACGTACCGTTCGCCTTGTCGAATGTTACGAACACGTTCGACATGTCCTGGCCAACGACCACGTTGTTCGACGCGGTTACCGTACCGGTCGTTGTGAAGAACACCTGCGCGACGTTGTCCCGGACAATGGTGTTCTGAGGCGGGACAGAGCCCCAGGTGGCCTTGGTGGCGTTCGCGGCGATGCGCACGCCGCGCGAGAACGAGGCTGAGTTCACGGCGGTGTTCTTCTCGATGATCGAATCCTTCGGCCCGCTGAGCGCGATGCCCCAGTACGCGCTCACGAGCACCACGTTGTTGCGCACCACCGAATCCTTAATAATGCCGTCGAAATGGCCGATGCCCTGGAGCGAGCCGATCATCGGCCGCGAGCCGCTCGTCGTCTCCTGGATCCAGTTATTCTCGATCCGGATATTGCTGAACTCATGGCCATTGAGCGCGAATATCTGAATGCCGTCATCGTGGTTGGCGTCCCCGTCTGCGGCACCGAGCATCGATTCTATGATGCGGTTATCACGCACGGACACGTCAGACGCATTGGGTCGTATCCCGTCTCCCTGGAAGCCGATAATCTCGTTTCGCGCTACAAGTGCTCTTGCGGCATTATCGCTCGTCGGGAATCCGTCGGTGCTAATGCTGATGCCGAATGCAACATTCCTCAGCTTGTTATCCAGTACTGATGCGCAGCGGTGATTACGCACGAAGATGCCACTTGATGTTTTACCGAGCCAATCGCTCGCGCTCCAGTTGCCCGAGTTCTTTATGGAATAGAACTCACCGTCAGCGACAACCAGATCCGTTCCGCCGGAAACGAGGAGCATTTGGCCGACCTTTGCTGAGGGATTGAACTCGGGATTCGTGATGAGGATGCGGGAGATGTTGCGGAGCTCAAGCCGGCCCATGACGGCTCCTTCCTGGAAATCGAGCCAAATCCAGTTCGGGGTCGTAAAGAGTCCGCTCTGGTTGTATCTTCCGTCGCCGGTATACTCCCCATGATTACCGGGCATAAGGACCACGTGATCTCCAGCCCTGAGTTTTTTAGCGGAAAATGCCGCCTGGAGGGTGCGAAGCGGAGCTGCCGACGAGCCGTCGCCCGTATCGAGCCCATGCTGCGGATCAATATAAACCACGCGCGCATAGCTCTTCGCTGGGGCCTCGCAACCCTGGTACACCTGATAGTTCTTAGAGGGGCCCGGAAGCGTCGTTGGGATCGGGGGTTTTGGTACCGCTGGTGTTGCAGGAACAGCCGGCAATGCAGGGTTGCTCGGGGTCGTAGGTGTCGCTGGTGTCGCCGGAGTAACTGGCGCGACCACAACCGGCGTCTCGGTCACTTCCTCGGGCTCCTCCACCTTACGCGCCACAAGTGTGGTCGATACCCATACCGACTTCGTAATCGAACCACCGGAACCGGTACAGGTGAGCGTATAGGTAGTATCACCAGGGACCGAAAATGATTCCGATCCCTTCACGCCCTTGTTGCCGGTCCAGCCACCAGACGCCGTGCAAGTGTCCGCGCGCTTGGCCGACCAACTGAGGTACACATAATCGCCCACGAGCGCGAACTTCCGATCGATGCGGAAGGTGAGCGCGGGAGGGCGCTCGCCGGTGGTGGCTGTCCGCGTGCTTGCGCTTGATACGCCGGTCGAGCTCGAGCTGACGCTCCCTGAGGTCGCGCTGGCCGGTCCTGCTCCTGCGAGCGCTGCACGCGTGAGAGGACCGACCGAGCCGACCTGCTCCAATCCCCTGGCGGCCTGGAAGGCGATGACCGCCGCGCGGGTGATCGGGCCGAAGTACCCCGTCGGCGTCTCCTTGAAGTACCCGAGCGCCGCGAGCTTCTGCTGGACCTCGAGGACCGCAGGGCCCGAGGAGCCGAGCATAAGGGGGGAACCCCCACCCGAAGCAGATGGCGCAGGACGGGTCGAGCCGGACGTGGGATTGCGAGCGATGAACGGATTCAGAAGCGCACGGGTCTTTGCACCAACCGTCCCGGTCACCGCAAGCCCGTATTTCTTCTGGAGCGCCCGCACCCCGTCGGCGGTCGTCTCCGAATACACCCCGTTCGGTGCTGCGGTCGAGTACCCGAACTGGAAGAGGATGAGCTGGAGCTGGGTGACCTCGGCGCCGCGCGAGCCGATGGAGAGGTCGGAGGTGAGTGTCACCGCATGCGCCGGAACCGGCATGACCATGCAGGCGGCTATGAGCAGAGCGATGAGGCGGGTATGCATGGCGTGATGGGTTAGCGAATCGTCTTGAGGAGATTCATGAGCTGTTCGTAGAGGTCGGCGAGCGACGGGAGCGCATTGCCTGCGCCTGCGGTCTGTGCGGAGGGGTCCTTGAGTACCGCCTGCGAACCGAGGCCCGAGGTAAGCCCTGCAGCGCCGACACCCTTCCCGTCGAGCGGGCCGCCTGGCTTCGGGCGCAGGTCGAAGGCGCCATTTGCGGGATCGAACTTCATGAATGCAGCGCTCTCATTGTCCTTCACCGTGATGTTGTTGCCGATCGCATCCTGCTGCGGGGCACGGATCTGGATTCGACCCGCACTCGTCGGATACTCGAAGAAGCGCGCAACGTTATTGCGGAACGTAATGTTCTGGCTCGATGCGCCCATGCGGATCCAGGTATTACGTCCCTCGGTGCCGACATACGCAACGGTATTGTTCTCGACGGTACCGCCGACCGAGTTGAGCATGATGCCGTGGTACGCCCCGATCAGCACGACATTGTTGCGCACGACGACATCCTCGATCACCCCATCGAAGTGGCCGATGCCCTGCAGCGTACCGATATAGGGACGGGTGGCGCTCGTTGTCTCCTGGATCCAGTTGTTCTCGATGCGCACGTTCTTGAACCTATGGCCATTCAGGGCGAAGAGCTGGATGCCATCATCATGATTGCCGTCGCCGTGCTCGCGGCCGAGCATCGAATCGACGATGCGGTTGTCCCGCACGATGACGTCGGAGCCGTTCGGCCGGATGCCGTCCCCCCGGAAGCGGGAGATGGTATTGCGCGCGACGAGCGCCCTGGCGCTATTGTCGCTGGTCGGTAGTCCATCCACCGATATGGAGATCCCGAACGGGATGTTGCGCAGCTCGTTATCGATGAACGAGACGCAGCGGGTATTGCGGGACATGAGTGTGTTGCCCTTCCCTTGCGCGAGCCATTTCTCGGCCGTCCAGTCTGCGGTGTTCCGCGCTAGGTAGAACTCGCCATCGGCAACCACCACCTGGCTGCCGCCCGTAACGAGGATGCCACCGGGCGTCACCTCGGGGTTGGTGATCAGGATGCGCGAGAAGCCGCTCAGATCGGATTTCGAGATGGTCGCGCCTTCCTGGAAATCGAACCAGGTCCAGTTCGGCGCATCCCTGAAGAAGAGTCCCTTTTGGCTAAAGCTGGTGTCGCCGACGAACGCGCCGTGCTCGCCCGGCATGAGGATGACGTGGTCGCCCGCGCGCAGCTTCTTCGCGGCAAGCGCCGTCGCGAGCGTCTTAAGGGGTGCCGCCGCAGATCCGTCGCCCGCTTCCGATCCGTTCCGTGGATCAAGGTAGACGACGCGTGCGTAGGACCGAGCCGGCGCCTCGCACCCTGGATATACCTGGTAGCTCTTCGAGGGCCCGGGAAGCGGGGTCGGGACTGGGGCCGGTGTCGGCGTTGGGGTGGGCGAAGGTGGCGCAGAGGAGCCCGGAGTCGAGCTCGGCGGCGTGACCGCCACTGGCGTCGACGTCACATCCTCGGGTTCCTCCGCCTTGCGCGCAACGAGCGTCGTCGAGACCCACACGGACTTCGTCACCGAGCCGCCCGAGCCCGTGCAGGTAAGGGTATAGGTCGCGTCCCCCGCAACGGTGAGGGCATCCGAGCCCTTCGTGCCCTTGTCGCCGGACCAGGCGCCAGACGCCGTGCAGGTGTCCGCGCGCTTGGCGGACCAGCTGAGGTATACGTAATCGCCCACGATGGCGAACTTGCGATCGATGCGGAAGGTGAGCGCGGGAGGACGCTCGCCGGTGGTGGTGGTACCGGAGACCCGGGGCGATGTGCCGGATCCGGCCGCAGTAGCGGTTCCGGTGGGAACCTCGGCAAGCGCCGCGCGCGTTCGCGGGCCCACGTACCCGACGGTCTCGAGTCCGCGAGCTGCCTGGAACGCGGCAACCGCCGCGCGGGTGATCGGGCCGAAGTACCCCGTCGGCGTCTCCTTGAAGTACCCGAGCGCGGCGAGCTTCTGCTGGAGCTCGAGCACGGCCGCGCCACGGGCGCCAAACGCAAGAGCGGCCGTTCCCCCTCCCACGGATCCTGCGGTCGGCGACGCCGGACGGGTCGAGCCGGAGGTTGGGTTACGCGCAATGAACGGGTTCAGGAATCCGCGAACCTTCGCGTCGACGATGCCAGTCTGCGGCAGTCCGTATTTCTTCTGGAGCGCCCGCACCCCATCGGCCGTCGCTTCCGAGTACACCCCGTTCGGTGCTGCGGTGGAGTACCCGAACTGGAAGAGGATGAGCTGGAGCTGGGTGACCTCCGCGCCGCGCGAGCCGATGGAGAGATCCGAAACAAGCAGGGCCGCATGGGCATGGTGCGCCGCACCCATAAAGAGTGCGGCGGCAACGAGGAACAGGAAGAAGGGTCGGGTGAGATTCATACGTTCATTCTAGAGGACTGCGCGCGTACCGTGCCGCTAATCCCCACCCGCATCAATTCCGCAGCGTATTCAGGAGGTTTTGAAGCTGGAGGTAGAGCTGCTCGAGGGTTGGAAGGGCCTGCGCCGCCGCCGCCGTCTGTGCATACGGATTCCCGGAGGCTGCCTGGGATCCGAGCCCCGATGAGACGCCGGATGCGCCTGCGTTCTTCCCGTCCAAGGGTCCTCCCGGCTTCGGGCGCAGGTCGAACCGGCCGTTCACATGATCGAACTGCACGAATGCCGGGGCATCGGGCGCGATGACGATGTTGGACGAGCTCGCCACACCATTGCCGAGGATGAAGGAGTGCGCGATGTTGTTGCGCACGATCACGCCGCTGGTCGGGTTCTCCGCCTTGCCGCCCTTCCACGCCGCGATCCAGGTCGCGCGCTTGTTGCCGGAGGTATTGAGGACCGTATTGTGCTCGATGATCACGTTCTCGGGATCGTAGGTCGAGATGCCGTGCCAGACGCTCGAAAGGATGACGTTGTTCCGGATGACGCTGTTCTTCAGGGGGCCGCCGAAGTGCCCGATGCCCTGCTGCCCGCCGATGAGCGGCCGGCCGGAAGCCGTCGACTCCTGGATCCAGTTGCCCTCGATGCGGATGTTGTTGAAAACATGGCTGCCGATCGGGAAGATCTGGAGGCCGTCGTCGTGGTTGCCGTCGCCGTGCTCGGACCCGAGCATGGATTCGATGACCCGGTTGTCGCGCATGGTGATGTCCGAGCCAAGCGGCCGGAGCCCATCGGCCTGGTTGCCGAAGATGGTGTTGCGCGCCACGAGCCCCTTGATGCTGTTATCTGATACGTTCGCATCGATCTGCAGCGTGATGCCTCCGGCCACGTTCCTGATGTCGTTATCGAGAATGGAAACGCAACGGGTATTGCGCGTCGAAATACCGCTCGCCGCCTTATTCAGCCAATCGCTCGCGCTCCAGCTCGAGGCATTCTTGATGGAATACAGTTCGCCGTCGGCAAAGACGAAATGTATGCCGCCGGAGGTCGCGATCATGGTCCGTGCAGAGGTGCTGAACTGGTTGGAGGCCTCCGCGTTGGTGATGAGCCACCGGGACATGCCGTTCCGGAAGTCAAGATTGGAGATGTACGCGCCCTCCTGGAAGTCGAGCCAGGTCCAGTTCGCCGCATCCTTGAACTCGGCGCTGCCGTACACGCCGTCCGCGTAGAGGCGGCCGTGGTTACCCGGTAGGAGCACGACGTGGTCGCCGGGCTTGATCTTCTTCGACGCAAGGGCCTGCGAAGCGGTCTTCAAAGGAGCCGCGGCCGAACCATCGCCTGCGTCCGTGCCGTTCACCGGATCCACATAGATGACGCGCGCATAGGACTTCGCGGGCGCCTCGCAGCCCGCATACACCTGATAGCTTTTGGAGGGTCCGGGGAGCGTGGTCAGGATGGGAGTGGGCTTCGGCGTCGTAGGAGTGGTCGGAGTAGCAGGCGTGGTCGGTGTCGTCGGCGTGGTCGGTACGGTCACGACCGGTGTCTCAGCGATCTCCTCGGGTTCCTCCGCCTTGCGCGCAACGAGCGTGGTCGAGACCCACACGGACTTCGTCACCGAGCCGCCCGAGCCCGTGCAGGTGAGGGTGTACGTCGTATCGCCCGCAACTGCAAATGAGTCCGTGCCCCTGGTGCCCTTCTCGCCGGACCAACCGCCCGATGCAGTGCATCTATCGGCGCGCTTCGCCGACCAGTTCAGGTAGATGTAGTCGCCGACGAGAGCGAACTTGCGATCGATGCGGAAGGTGAGCGCGGGAGGGCGCTCGCCGGTGGTCTTCGTCTGGGTCGCCGCAGGCGTCACCCCGATGCTCGACGAGCTCGTGCCTCCCGAGGACGCGACCACGGGACCCGCGCCGGCGAGCGCCGCGCGGGTCAAGGGACCCACCTGCCCCACCTGCTCGAGGCCCTTCGCAGCCTGGAAGGTGATGACCGCCGCGCGGGTGATCGGGCCGAAGTACCCCGTCGGCGTCTCCTTGAAGTACCCGAGCGCCGCGAGCTTCTGCTGGACCTCGAGGACCGCAGGGCCCGAGGAGCCGAGCCCGAGCGCTGCCGTCCCGCCTGACGCGATCCCGGAGGAGGCGGCCGCAGGCCGCGTAGCGCCCGAGGTCGGGTTGCGGCTAATGAATGGATTCAGGAGCGCGCGCGTCCGGGCGTCAAGCGTCCCGGTCACCGCAAGCCCGTATTTCTTCTGGAGCGCCCGCACCCCATCGGCGGTCGTCTCCGAATACACCCCGTTCGGTGCTGCGGTGGAGTACCCGAACTGGAAGAGGATGAGCTGGAGCTGGGTGACCTCCGCGCCGCGGGAGCCGATGGAAAGGTCGGAGGTCAGGAGGATGGCGTCGCTTTTGAACGGCACGAGAAGCACGATGAACCCGATGAGGAGGGCCGGGAGGAGGCGGGGCATATGCATACCCCAGTCTAGTCCGATACCGTTCGGTTTACCCTATCGCTTATCCCCACTGGCGCGCTTCAGGGTCTCGAGATCCCGGAGCACCCGCTCCACGTCCTTGGTGAGCTTCTCGTAGAGCTCGGCCTCATCCGCGACCTTCTTCACCCGCTTCTTCTCCTCGCGGATGAGGTGCTCGCCCTTCTCCTCGTCGCTCATCTCCTCGAAATCCTCCTGGATCTCCTCGATGTCCTCCTGGATGTCCTCCACGTCCTCCCCGAGCTCCTCAACGTCCTCCTGGATCTCGTCGATGTCCTCCTCGACTTCGCGCAGCGACTGGGTATGCCGGTTCACCGTGATCTGGATGAAGATGGCGAGGTAGATCGCTTCGAGCGAGACGATCGTCGTGAGCACGAGGAGCACGATCTCCCACGAGGCGATGCCGAAGACGGCGATGAGGAAGAACCCCGCGAAGGCGAGCGAGTGGATGACGAGCGAGGGGACGGAGCCGATCGCCGAAACGATGCGGTCCACCCCCGTGTACTGGCGCGGCGTGATGCGCTGCATGCGATAGACCCTACCACAGGGATGCTGAAGCACGCACGCTTATGCACGCAGCGGGGAGTTTCCTAACGACGGGAATCCCGCTACACTACTGGAGTGCCTGGCACTCCCCCCAAGAGCCTGATGCCGCATCCGGCAGCTTCATCGAAGAAGGCGCCCCAGGGCGTCTTCAAGAAGCTCGCTATCCAGAAGAAGAGCATCGGGCCGGTCGCGGGCGCCACCCTCCTGCTTGCGCTCGGCTTCTTCGCGCTCCCCTCCGTGCTCGCGGTCGATCTCCATACCGCAGAGAGCCCGAAGCCCGACTTCCCCGTCACGGTCGACCCGATCGCCCGCGTCATCATCGAGGACCCGGAAGTGGAGGCCCTGCTCGCCGAGGACAATCCCGAGCTTGCGGCCGCCGCAGGCGCGCTCGATATGGCCTACACCTGGCTTGCGGCCACGATCGCTAACTCAGGGCTCTACCGGTCGCTTGCAAGCGCGGTCGGCGCGGACACGGCCTTCGTCACGGTGCTCCCGGGATATCGCGAGGAGGAGGTCGCAGCCGCCTTCGGCAAGACGCTCGGCTGGAGCGCCGCCGAGCGCCGCGAGTTCCTGAAACAGCTCCATTCGACCCCGCCGACTCTGACCGAGGGCGAGCTCGTCCCCGGCACCTATGCCGTCCCGACGAACGCCGAGCGCGAGGACGTGCAGGCCCTCCTTAACGAGCGCTTCTCCCGCGAGATCCTCTCCCGGTACAGCACCTCGACGGCGGAGGTCGTCCCCTTGGACGACGCCCTCACCATCGCCTCCATGCTCGAGCGCGAGACGCGGGACCCCGCCGAGATGCGCATGATCTCCGGCATCATCTGGAACCGCCTCTTCACGGGCATGAACCTCCAGATCGATGCGACGCTGCAGTATGCAAAGGCGACCAATACGGACACCAAGAGCTGGTGGCCGAAGGTCGTCCCGAACGACAAGTACATAAAATCGCCCTACAACACGTACCGGCATAAGGGACTGCCGCCCGGCCCCATCGCGAACCCTTCAACAGAGGCGGTGATCGCCGCCCTGAATCCCAAGAAGACGGATTGCCTCTTCTATTTCCATGATAAGTACGGCGGCTTCCACTGCGCGCCGACGTACGAGGAGCACGTGCGGCTCCTGAAGGAGAAATACGGGCGGGGCCGCTAGCGGGAAGATGGAGGCAGAAGTGTAGGAGGGTTGTCGCAGCGTCTGCGCCAACCCTCCCTTCCCCAACGGATCAGTTAGGGTTCCGATTAGCCATCGCTAATCGCTCACCACAGTAAGTATAGACGCGAGGCGACATCCGAACGCATGTCGGATGTTCATAACGCTATTCATCGGTCGGGCTGCCGGGAATTGAACCCGGTCTACATCCACCCCATGGATGCGTACTACCGGTATACTACAGCCCGCGAACGAAATTCTAGATTACCCTCTCACGAGTTTCTTTCCAAGTACATATGCCGTTGCCGACGTGACGCCCGCAACGATGGTCCCGTACACCATATCGATGAAGGTGAGCGCCACCGGCCAGTCCCGCACCGTCGCGAGGTTCGTGAGGTCGTAAGTAGCGAACGCAGCGAGGCCGAACAGGAGGCCGTTATAGAGCGCGCGCCGCATGTCCCCAAGCTTGATTGCCGGCAGCACGACGAAGTGCGCAAGCGCGACACCGTAGATGACGTAGAAGAGGAGCGCAGCCCACCAGGTTACTTCGGTCGCCAAGAGATACCCGATCTGGTCCTGGTAGATGCCCTGGGCGATGAGCCCGATCCAGAGGAGATCGAGGATGATCAGAGTCGGCACGATGAGGAGCGCAAGCACGAGCGTGTTTTTCATACCTCATCAGTATATACCGATGATCCATGGCCATCTGCGCACGCATTTGGTATCGTGCGGACTACGGGCGACTAGCTCAGTTGGTTAGAGCGTTCGCTTCACACGCGAAAGGTCACAGGTTCGAATCCTGTGTCGCCCACCGGGCCGTAGTATACCGGTAGTACATACGCTTCGGGTGCGTATAGACCGGGTTCAATTCCCGGCGGCCCGACCATTATAAAAAGACCCGCCGAGCCCCTGTGAAGGGACCCGACGGGGTTGCCGAAGGTGGTGCGCGACCTAGGTCATGGCGACCGCAGGTGCGTGGATGCGCTGGCGGCCGTGGTCCGGGCTCCATGTCGAGATGGGAACGAGCGGTGCGCGGCTCTCCCGTGTGACCGCCTCCACCGTCTCGCGATTGTAGAGGAAGAGGGTCAGCGGCAGGAAGCTGTCGGCCATCGCGCGATGCAGCGCCGGAGCGTCCGCACCGTCGCGCACGCCCACACGCCCGGTGCCGATCTTCACGATGGAGTAGGTCCGGTCGCTGCCGCCGGCCTGCTGCTCACGGTCGAGATACTCGAGGTGGTCGAGGCCGTACCGGACGTGCCGGTCGGCGTACGCCCAGCCGCCCTTGCCGAGATGGTGGCAAATCAGCATGTGCAGGCGCCGGTGGATGTCGAACTCGAAAGTGATGACGGAGCCGAGCTGGATCTGACGCATCGGGATGACGTCCTTCACGAAGGGAAGGCCGATACCGGTGACGTCCGAGAGCTGGCTGTTCATCCCGATGATGATGTCGGACGGATTCTCCGGCGTAGTAATGTCGCCGGTGACGATGTCTAGGATCACGGTATCCCCCGTGGTTATAGAGCCAAGGCGGTCTTGCCCGGAAGGACTATACCACCGATCTAAAAATCGTACACGGCTCGCGTCAAATAGTCGCGCTTTCGTCGACTACTTCTTCTTCGCCTCCACGAGGCTCGTGAACCCGCCGTACGCAAAGCGCCGCATATCCACCGGCATCTTCATGTCCTTGCCGTACTTCTTCTCGAAGTGCGCCATGACCTGCTTGTTGATCTTGTTCCGGTCTGCCTTTGACTTATAGACAATGAATGAGAAGAACACGACCTCCGTCGGCTTCGCCGCTATCATCTTCGGGAAGGTGAGCTTCACCTGCTTGGGTTTCAGGTCCTCGCCGACGCACTCTTTGTAATCGAGCGCACCATACTTCATCCAGATATCGCGGGCCTCGGTCGCGATCTTCTTATACGCAGCGAGCTGCTTCTTCGGCACGGTGAGCACGAATCCATCAACGTAGGTAGCCATAGCTAATCGTTTAGTTTTATGAGTAAAAGTATAGCCCCCCTTCAGCGTTATCCCACACCTTGCCCTGGCATTGACTGCCGGGCATTATGATTGATGTATGGGTTTTCTAGAACGACTTGGACTGGGTGTGCCAACGCCCGAGGATAGGGCGAGATTACAGCAGTCCATCGATGCCAACCACGAGGCGGAGGCGAATCTTGCCCAAGCTATGAGGCATCGAGGCGTTGCGGTCGGAAAGCTGGATCTCCTCCCTGAATACCGCGAGCGCACCCGTCTTGAAATCGCCCTGCAGCAGGCAGAAACAAAACTTAATGGTGCGCGAGATCGTGTGGCGCATCTTGATGAACTTCGGCGCCTGCGGACCCAGCTAGCCGCGATGAGAGGCCAGACTGTTCCCGCAGACGGTCAAGAGGCAGCTGCTGCTAGAGCCGAGCTTGCCACTGAGCAGGCTGCCTATGACAGCGTGAAAACCGAGTTGGATCGACTAAACGTGGAAATTACGCAGAAGGAAAGTCGGCTATAGCGATGTAATATTGCGGTGGACAGCTTCAGGGGCACGTTCGAACGAACTTCTCTGAACTCGTGAAAATGATCGTGGAGGGTCGCTCGGTAGAGATGGTCTTCGACTTGAGTGAGAAGTCCCCAACGTCCCCTACATCCCTCACGTCCACTGATGACGGGTTGGCACTCGCCGCATGAAAGCGGGCGGCCTTCCCTAAGCCCGGTTTCAATGTGGCGAGTGCCAGAACACAGGCTACGTTATGACGGTCTGGTACAGCTCCGGAAACTCCACCGTGCCCATGTCCCCCATTGTGAAGTGTCCATGCTTAGGGAGTTCAACGAGATCTCCGCCCAGTGCTTCGTGGAATATGTGCGCGCTCCGCTTCCCGTCTTCCTCTTCGTCATCTGAAGTGAATATAACGATTTCACCCACACGATCTGGGATGGTCCGATCGATTTCGTAGCCGTAGTACTTCCTACGGAGCTCGTCTCCTAGAGCGGGAATCTTCCAGGGTGCAACAAGGATTAACTTCGCCATCTTTTGTTTGGTATCTCCCAGCCAACGCACGAGAAAGGCACCGCCACAGCTGTGGCCGACGAGGACATCCTTCTCACCAATCGCATTCTTCTCAAATTCTGTCTTGAACGCATCGTAATCTGGCGCCCAGGGATTTGGCATCAGCGGTGTCTTCACTGAGCGACCCTCCGACTCGAGCTTCGCCCGAAGCCACGGAATCCAGTGCTTATCGTAGGTGCGAGTCTCCGGATTCATTGCCTTTTCTTCGTCAGATGGGCAACCGTGAAGAATGTAGATCGTAGACATACAAGGATGCGATCAGCCGACATCACTCTACGACCTCTACTTTAATTTCAAAGCCGTATTCCCTCGGACTTTCTTCAATAAGTTGCTTTAAGATCAGATACAACTCACCGAGGGCTGATTTCCTCACTCCTACTGTAAGCATACGATCTTCAATTGAGGGGTGAATGTTGGCGCTGGTGAAGGAGCTGTAAAAATTGACACCCAGTATGCCTCTATCTTCGATGCCCATACCGTCCTTAAGCGTGGTTATACCTACGCGTTTCGCCACCTGTGGATGAAGATTGTCCATGAAGTAAGGATACCATCGATTGAATTTCTGCTATTCCTAGGGCGAATATTCCGCATCCGTGCGTTCTATTTCGCCTTAGTAGATTCTAGACCTGGGTGCGCACCCGATCTTTGTCAGCTCTAATATCGAGTTCTATGAACCGACCCTTCTTCACCCCGGCTGAGCCCGTGGTGAGCCCGGAGGCTCTGTTGCTTGCTCGCCTCTACGTCGCTGCCGATGTGCTCGACGAGGCGATCGCAGCGTATGCAGAGGATCTTGGGCTTGGCCTGCCGCTCACCGAGGATTTTGACTAGGCTCCTCTAACCTAGTCGAGGGGATCGCAGTTCGAACCTGCCTCAACGGTCAAAGAGAAATCCCCTGGGATTCCAAGGGATTTCTCGAGAGTGGACCGTACAGGATTCGAACCTGCGACCCCCTCTTTGCAAAAGAGGTGCTCTACCAACTGAGCTAACGGCCCGAACGAAAAACGCGGGTCTCCCCGTAGGCACTGTTATACCATGGCCCCTATTTCTCTAACAAGTCTATTTTCGCGGCCAGGATGAAATCATTTTCGGAGAGCCCCTTCACCGAATGCGTGGTCAGGAGGACCTCCACCCGGCCCCAGGCAACGATGAGGTCCGGATGGTGCCACTCCTCGTCCGCGAGCTCGCCCACCTTGTTTGCAAAGGCAAGCGCCTCCTTGAAATCCTTGAAGGGGAACTGCCGGGTGATGCTCGTGCCGCGCTCGGAGAGCGTCCATTCCGGTATGTGCTGCATGAGATCCCCGGCCTGCTCCTTGGTGAGCGCGGGGAAGCCGTCGTCCTCGCAGGGCTTGCACTTCTTCTTCGAGAGCTCCTCCATGCTAATGCCGTTTCGCGCGTTCGATGAGGTGCTCGAGAAACTCCGGTAGCCCCACCCCAACGGCCGCTAAGGACTTCGGAAAGAGCGATTCCCCCGTCATGCCGACCGCGGCGGCGTTGTTCGTCTCGAGGTAGTAGATGCCCTTCGGCGAGACGATGAAGTCCGAGCGCGAGTAGTGCCGGAGCCCGAGCGCCTCATGCGCCCTGCGCGCCGCATCCATCAACGCTTCGCTCACCCTCCGGTCGAAGCGCCCCGGGCAGATCTCCCGGCTCTGCCCCGAATACTTCGCCTCGTATGAGAAGAACGCCGCGGACGGCACGATCTCCACCGGCGGGAGCGCATACAGCTCCTCCCCGCGCAGTCCTTCGACGATGCCCACCGTTGCTTCGGTGCCCTTGACGAGCTCCTCGATGAGGACCCCCTTGGTGCCCGCGAGGAAGAGGTTCGTCACCGCAAGATGCACGGGCGCGTACCCACCCACGATCGACACCCCGACGGAAGACCCGGAGTCGACCGGCTTCACCACCACCGGCTGGTGGAAGGTGCGGATGGCCTCGTGCACGATGCGGTCGATCTCCGTCACCTGATCGATGAAGTGGTAGCGCGGGGTCAGGAGCCCCACCTCCTCCACATGCTTCTTTGCCATGAGCTTGTGGGCAGAAAGGTAGCAGGCCCAAGGGTCCGCTCCCGTGTACGCTACCCCGAAGCGCTCAAGGAGCTTCTGCACCTCGCCATCCTGGCCGTAGGCGCCATGGAGCGCCACCACGGCGACGTCGACGGTCGGCAGGATGCGATCCGGCGAGGACGCCTTCCCCCGTTCA
>DASPKG010000086.1:0-6095 GCA_035628215.1 Minisyncoccota bacterium | reverse complement strand
GGTCTCACCGTTCATACGCTCTATTCCTCGTATCCCGTATGGCGACGCGCGTGGGTGAGCCTCCGGAACCCGCAGGTCCTTCCCGAGGTCCGGCGAATCCTCACCGAGTTTCGTCCGGAGATCGTGCATGCGCACAACGTCCACACGCATCTCTCGTATGCATCACTCAAGGTGGCGCACGAGCTCGGTGCCCGGGTCGTGCTCACTGCGCATGACGCGATGACGGTCGAGTACGGAAAGCTCGTGCCGCGCGGAGGGGATCTTCGCGTGTCGCCCCTGCGGCAATTCCTTACCCAGCGCCACCGGTACAATCCGCTGCGCAATGCGACCATCAAACGGTATCTCAAGTACGTCGATCGCATCGTCGCGGTGAGTCATGCACTCAAGCGTGCGCTTGAAGCCAATGGGATCACGAACGTAGAGGTGATCTATAACGGGATCAGAGTGGAGGATTGGGAAGTGGCGGAATCCGCTGTTGCAGCGTTCCGGGAGCGCTTCGAACTCGCGAATAAGAAAACCATCCTCTTCGGCGGGCGGCTCTCGAAGTTGAAGGGCGCCGAAACGGCCGTCCGGGTGCTCGCCGAGGTCGCGAAGACCGTTCCGAATGCGACGCTCCTTATCATGGGCAGGCAGGGTCCCTACGCGAAGGAGATCAAGGCGCTCGCGCGCACACTCGGCGTCGTAGATCGTCTTATATTCACTGGATGGATCTCAGGCGACGAGCTGCGTGCTGCATACCACGCAAGCGATGTGGTTGCCGTCCTCTCCATATACCTCGATCCATTCCCGACCATAACACTCGAAGCAATGGCCTGCGGTAAGCCGGTCATCGGAACGTCGCTTGGCGGTACGTCTGAAGCGATCGAGGACGGGGTGACGGGATACGTGGTCGATCCATGCAATACGGCAGAAGCAGGGAAGAAAACTGCCGAGCTTCTTACGGACGACGCTCGAAGCGCCGCATTCGGCCAGCAGGGAAGACGGCGGGTATCCCAGGTATTCAGCCTGGAATCAGCCGTCGACGCTTATAGTGCGATCTGTACCAATATTTGACATAAGGTTCGTCATCTGTCATACTATTTCCGGTAAGTTCAACCCGCGCAATAGGGGAGACCGATGCGCACACCCAGGACGAATACCCACGTCTACGGCGAGCACGCCTTCTGGCTCAAGGACTCGGAGGTGAAGATGGCCAGGGACGGCACGCTCAGCGTGATCGTCCGCGGCGGCGACCGCTCGACGCCCGAGAAGGCGCCGAAGCAGTTCCTCCGCACGAACGAGCCGGTGCCCTGCTACATGATCGCGGTGCCCGGCGACCAGGACAAGGGCATCAGCGCCCAGTTCGAGGCCGACGGCGGCACCACCGTCGAAGTCGTCGAGCGGATCGTGAAGCCCCTCGGCGAGTTCACCGACGACGAGCTCGTGTTCGAGGGCGGCAGGGCAGTGCCCGAGAACGCGGCCGGCCTGAAGCGCTACCTCGAAGAGGAGCTCGCGCCCGGCAAGACCTTCGGCCCGGACGCCGTCATCACCGTCTACCACGTCCGGCGCCTGCCGAACGAGGAGCCAGCCACCGACTAGAACGGCGCGACCGTCCCCAGTGCCACAGGGCCCGCTGCAAGGCGGGCCCTGTTTAATGCAACCGGGCCTTGGAGGATGCCCTAAAATGCGCTACTTTTTATTACCACGAGGCGTTTCAGTACTATATGGACCATCAACCGATTGCTATCGGCATCATCCCCGCCCGCATGGGCTCGACCCGGTTCCCCGGGAAGCCGCTTGCGCCCATTCTTGGTATCCCTATGGTGGGGCACGTCTACCACCGGGCGCAGATGAGCACTGCGCTTGCCGAGGTCTACATCGCCACCTGCGACCAGGAGATCGGCGATTATGCCGACTCCATCGGCGCCAAATGGGTGATGACCAAGGATACACATAAGTGCGCCCCCGACCGTGCTGCCGAGGCGATGCTGAAGATAGAAGCGGAGACGGGAACGAAAACGGACATCGTCGTAATGATCCAGGGCGATGAGCCAATGATCACCCCCGAGATGATCGATATGGCGGTCGCGCCGTTTTCGGCCGATGCCTCGATCGAGGTGCTCAACCTCATGGCACCGATCACGAGCGAGGAGGAGCATAACGACCCGAACTGCCCGAAGGTGGTGGTGGACCGCAACAACTTCGCGCTCTACTTCTCCCGCGAGCCGATCCCCTCCAAGAAGAAATGGAACGGCAAGGACGCCTTCCCGAAGTACAAGCAGGTCTGCATCATGCCGTTCAAGCGCGATTTCCTCCTGACCTTCAATGCGCTGCCGTACACTCCGCTCGAGCTCGTGGAATCAATCGACATGAACCGCGTGCTCGAGCACGGGCATCGCGTGAAAATGGTACTCGAGGAATACGAGACGTACTGCGTCGATACGCCCCAGGACCTCGTCCGCGTCGAGGCGCATATGCAGGGCGACGAGCTCATGAAGACCTACGCTGCCTAATATGCCCAAGACCAGTTTCGTCATCCGCACCTTCAACGAGGAGAAGCATCTCGGGAACCTGCTCGGTGCCATCGCCGCGCAGGACTACGATGACTACGAGGTGGTGATCGTGGACTCGGGCTCGAGCGATACAACGCTCGAGATCGCACGAAAGTTCAAGGCCCGGATCGTACAGATCGAAAGCAAGGACTTCACCTTCGGCCATTCGCTCAACGTCGGCGTGGAGGCGGCAACGGGCGAGTACATCATCTGCGCCTCCGCGCACGTGCTGCCACTTGGCAAGGACTGGATCCGTTCGATGATCGAGCCGTTTGCGGACGAGAAGGTTGCGATGGTGTACGGCCGCCAGGTCGGCAGCCCTACCTCCAAGTATTCCGAGAAGCGGGATTTCGAGCGCCTCTTCGGCGAGTCCGAGTTCGATTCCCGGGTCTTCCTCGAATACGCGAACAACGCCAACTCCGCGATCCGCAAGGCGCTCTGGCAGAAGCACCAGTTCGACCCGACCCTGCCCGGCCTTGAGGATCTCGAATGGGCCAAGCACATGACCGGGGAGGGGTACGTGGTGCGCTACGCGCCGCGCGCTGCCGTCTACCACATCCACGAGGAGAAGTGGCACCAGGTCCTGAACCGCTACCGCCGCGAGGCCGTTGCGGCGCAGCACATGCAGCTGCCGCATCCGCCCCAGGCGCGCATCGAATTCCCCTGGCTCGTCAAGATGCTCCTCGGCGACCTCCTGAGCGCGCTTCCCGTACTCACCCCCGCGCTTTTCGAGGAGATCCTCCGGTTCCGCTATTACCAGTGGAAGGGGACGCGGCTCGGCTGGTACGGCAATCCGGACCTCAAGGTGCAGGCGGAGCGCTACAAGCTGTACTACGCGCCGCTGACCTATAAGGTCCTCATCACCGCGCCGTACTTCCAATTAGCGCTCGATGATTACCGCGACTTCTTCGCGACGCACGGCATCGAGCTCATCGTCCCGACCGTCAACGAGCGCATGGAGGAAGCGGACCTCCTCCCGCTCATGAAGGATGTCGACGGCATTCTGTGCGGGGATGACCGGATCACGGCACGGGTGCTCGACCAGGCGCCGAAACTGAAAGCCATCGTCAAGTGGGGCACCGGCATCGACTCCATCGATAAGGAGGCGGCGAAGGCCCGCGGCATCACGGTGCGCAATACGCCGAACGCCTTCACCGAGCCCGTCGCGGACACCGTGATGAGCTACATCCTCTGCTTTGCGCGCAACACCATCGGGCTCGACCGCCTCATGCACCAGGGCGGCTGGGAGAAGCAGCTCAACCCGGCGCTCCACGAGTGCACGCTCGGCATTATCGGCATGGGGAACATCGGGCAGGCGCTTGCACGAAGGGCGCAGGCGTTCGGCATGCGCGTCATCGCAACCGACATCGTGCCGAAGTCCTTCCCGAATATGGTCCCGCTCGACGAGCTGTTGGCCGAGGCCGACTTCGTGAGCGTCAACTGCGACCTCAACCCGACGAGCGAGCACCTCATGAACGCCGAGCGCTTTGCGAAGATGAAACCTACCGCCTACTTCTTGAACGCCGCGCGCGGCCCGATCATGGACGAGACCGCGCTCATCGAGGCCCTGCAGAACAAGACCATCGCGGGCGCGGGCCTCGACGTATTCGAGCACGAGCCGCTCCCGGTCGATAGCCCGCTGCGCGCCATGGACAATGTCATCCTCTCCCCGCATAACTCGAACGCGGGATCGCTCGCCTGGAAGCGCGTGCACGAGAACAGCCTCCGGAGCCTCTTCGAGGAGCTCTCGAAATAACGCATGGGACGCCGCGCGCTCGTCCTTTGGGGAGAGGTACCGACGCGCCCGCCTGCATGGTGGCGCGAGTTCGATACCGTCTTCGCGCGGCGTACGCATACGGAAGTCCTCGAGCAGCTCGGCGTAGCGTACGAGGACCTCGATGCCATCCTCGATCCGGGAAGCATCTTCGAAGCGACCGATATGGTCCGCGCGCTCGCGCGCATCACCCTTCCCGACGGCAGCCGGCTCGCGAAAAGCGTCCTCTATAAAGGCTACGAGCTCTGGTGGATACACTACGACGACCTCCATCTCAAGTTCTGCCTCCCGTTCACGCAGTACGAGCCCCTGCTGAAAGCGCTTACGGCCTACGAGGAGGTACATAGCTATAACCCGCCCTCGAGCACACTCTTCGGGTATTACCTTGAGGCGCATGGAGTGCGCTACGAAGCCATCGACGACCCGTCTCCCGATCGGTTGCCGTTTGGTATGGTGCTGCAGATCATTCTGTCGCTACCATTCCTCATCGCACTCATGATCCGGCGCCCGGGCCTCATGCTCTGGACGAGCGATCGGTTCGATCCGCCGCGCGACCATGACTTCCGTACCCGCTTCCTCTACGAAGAGCTGCATAATCGCAGGATCCCGTTCGTCGAATTCATCCGCAGCCAGGAGACCTGGAAGACCATGCTCGAGCATGCGAAGGTGCGCCGACGTCCGGTCATCTACTCGCATGCGATCACGACCGCGCTCCGGCTCCTCGCAGGAGTGCTAGTGAAGAAGGACGACCATCGGGTACGCGCGCTCGTTACGCAGCAGGGAGGTACTCCCGAAGAGACGTTCCGCTTCCTGCTTGCGACCCATTATCTCCGGAACGTGACGGGCGACATCTGGGCGATTCGCGCGATGCAGCTCGTGCTCTGGGCGATCGGCATCCGCGCAGCCTACGTCCCGGCTGCGCTCAGCCGCAATTTCCACGAGGTACTCGCCGCAAAGCGCTCGCGAATTCCCATCATCGGCATCCTGCACGGCGTCTCCTCGAAGTCCTATAACGTCTACGACTTCATGCCGGAGTACGACGGCACCCTTTCGCTCTCGGTGGACCGCTACGGGCTCTGGAGTCCGTGGTGGCGGGAGTACTACCTCGAGAACAGCAAGGTATACAAGCCCGAGCAGCTCGCGGTCTCAGGTCCCATGCGTCCCGTTGAGCGGGGGAGCCTTCCGGAGAAGAAGGCGGAGCGCACACCGGGCGAACCCATCAAGGTGCTCTTCATCGCCGAGCAGCTCGGCATCCCGAAGGAGATCCTCCCGTACCTGACGGCGCTGCTGGATGCTCCCGACCTCTCCTTCCATATGAAGGTGCGCTCGTACAAGGACGGGTTCGAGGAGTGGCTCGCGGCCAACCGTCCGGACCTCATCGAGCGCATGGATCAGGAGCGCATCTTCCGGGGCGGCATGAATGAGGCGATCGCGGCCTGCGACGTGGTGGTGGGGTCGCACAGCACCGCGGTGCTCGAGTCCCTGCTGCAACTCAAGCCCTGCATCTTCTACGACACCAAGAAGTGGGGCGACTACTTCGATCTCCGCTCCTTCCGTTCGGATCATAAACTCATCGGCGATACGCCCGAGGAATTCCTCGGGCTCGTCCGGCAGGCGACCGACATCCCGGAAGCGACCCTCAAGGAATTGCAGTACCGCTTCTTCGGCGACCCGTACGAGAACGGGAGCGCCTGGGTAGTGGACGAACTCGCGAAGCGGCTCTAGCGGGTAAGGTAGTGGAGCGCCACCGCATTTGCGGCCACCGTCACGAGCCGGCTCACGTATCGGCC
>DASPKG010000085.1:0-4356 GCA_035628215.1 Minisyncoccota bacterium | reverse complement strand
CGAAGGGCATCGAATCGGCGCCGCACCTCACCCAGGCCCGCTTCACCATGGCGGCGGCGCCCCTGGAGCTTTCGAAGACGGGCATCCTCTTCGGGACCAATGCCTTCCGGGGCGCGACCACCGAGGTCCGGCTCTCGCCGGAGGACCGGCTGCGGCACCTCTACGTCATCGGGCAGACGGGCACCGGCAAGACGTCCTTTATGAAGACCCTGATCGAGCAGGACATCAAGGCGGGCAACGGCGTCTGCTTCATCGACCCGCACGGCAACGACATCCTCGATGTGCTCGCCTCGGTCCCGCCCGAGCGCTATGACGACGTCATCTACTTCGATCCCGCGTACCTCGATCGTCCGCTGGGCCTCAACCTGCTGGAGTACGATCCCGCGCACCCCGAGCAGAAGACCTTCATCGTGAACGAGCTCCTCGCCATCTTCCGGCGCCTGTACGGGGACGTGCCGGAGTCCATGGGCCCCGCGTTCGAGCAGTACTTCCGGAACGCGACCCTGCTCGTCATGGAGGATCCCTCCTCGGGTTCCACCTTGATGGACATCGGGCGGGTGCTCAGCAACGCGTCCTTCCGGAACCTGAAGCTCGCGAAGTCGATGAATCCGGTCGTGAACCAGTTCTGGACGGAGATCGCGACGCAGGCGGAGGGCGAGGCGTCCCTGGCGAACATCGTGCCCTACATCACGAACAAATTCGATGACTTCACCGCAAACGACTTCATGCGCCCGATCATCGGGCAGCAGGAATCCTCCTTCAAGTTCCGGGAGGTGATCGACAACAAGAAGATCCTGCTGGTGAACCTCTCGAAGGGGCGGTTAGGGGAGCGCAACGCGAACCTGCTCGGGCTCATCCTCGTCGGGAAGTTGTTCATGGCGGCCCTGTCCCGCGCCGATAATCCCCGCGGCGACTTCCCGCCCTTCTACCTGTACATCGACGAGTTCCAGAACATCACCACCGATTCCATCCCGGGCATCCTCTCGGAGGCGCGCAAGTACAAGCTCTCGCTCACGATCGCGCACCAGTTCCTCCAGCAGGTGGACGAGAAGATCCGGAACGCAGTCTTCGGCAACGTGGGCAGCATGGCGGTCTTTCGGGTGGGCGAAGAGGACGGGGAATACTTCGCGAAGCAGTTCGCGCCGGTCTTCTCCGCGCTCGATTTCGTGAACATCGAGAACTACAACGCGTACGCCCGGCTGCTCGCCAACGGGGTGCCGCAGAAGCCCTTCAACTTCAAGACGCTCCCGCCTTCCGCAGGCAATCCAGGACAGATCGATGACCTTCGCCAGTTGTCCTACCTCACGTACGGCCGGGACCGTGGTACCGTGGAGTCAATGATCAGGAGCCGCTATCTTACCTAAGCTCTATGTCGAACGCTGAACAGGGTCCCAAAAAGGCACAGCCAAAGACGGAATCACCTCCGCAGGGTACGCGTGTTCCCGAAGCGGAGCAGCAGCGCGCCGCTGAGCTGATCGCGCAGGCCCGCGCCGACTGGCAGAGCTTTGTCGATCAAGTCCAGGCAGCCGGGATCTCGAAAGAGGAGATCTCCGAGGACTGGAAGCGGGCGTACGATGCGCACGATGCAATCGTGCGGAATCTCAGCCGCATCACTGATGAGCCCGGATCGAAGCGGCGGGAGGCCCTCCTGAAGCGCCATGAAAAACTCTCCAAGGAGTCCGCGAAGGCGTATGCAAACGTCGTTGGAGCCGATCGAGCCCGCGGCAGCGATGGCGACCAGGAAAAGATCGCAGCGATCCGCAACCGTCTCGGCGGGAAGGAGAAGGACGTGGCGCAGCCGGCCCCTGCGCTTGAAGAGCAGCTCGGAGCGCTCGAACGCGCCTCAAAGCGCCAGGACGGACCGGAGCCCGATCCGAAACCCGAAACGCATGCCGAGCATGAGGAGCAGCTCGCTGAGCATATCGCGCGCCTCGAATATGACGAGGGTGTCGAAGCGAAGCAGCCGGAACCCGGCCTCGCGTATGACGAAGGAGGCGTCTGGGGACAGTTCTCGGACGAGATGGAGCAGCATAGGCAGGCGGGGCGAGCGCCGCAGGAGCCTAAGCCGAAGCTGGAACCCGTCCCGACTCCCATCGCTCAAGCTCCAGAAGCGACACCGGCGCCAGAAGCTGCTCCGGCCGAGGAACCTCGCGCGGTCATGGTCAACTCCGTCCTCACCAGGCAGGCTATGGGCTGGAACTCTTGGGATAAGAAGCGGCTTGCGAAGTTCGGGCCCTTCCCGGCAGATCCGCGGTACTCGGATACCGCGGCGCCTGCACCCAACGCAGCGATAAGTGAGAAACGACCCTGGTGGAAGCCGGGTAAGAGGACCGCATGGGGAGCGGGCCTTGGGGGCGCCGGGCTCGCCGCTGGTCTCTTCGCGGCAATCTTCGCGAATCAGGGCAGCGATCAGGAGCGATCCACGGTAAAGGCATCGACCGGCCCGGCGGCTGCGGCGAAGAACGCGGAAGATGCAGGTGTGGCGCGCGCCACCGCCGATGCCCCGGAGTCCATCACGCTCCCGTACGATCCCATGCAGTGGCCTGCGGGAGCCCAGATCCAGTCCCTTCGGGAATGGGCCGGAACGGGGGCGACGACGAACCCCGCCGCAGAGGCGCCAGCGCAGGAGGCGGCTCAGGAGGTCGAGAAGGAGGTAAAGAAGAAGGCGCCCAAGGTACGCAAGCACCGGAGCATCACGCCCCAGCAGCACAAGGCGTGGGAGCGGATATTCGGTCTCTATGCCGCTACCTACTATCCCAAAGGGTATCGCCCTGAGGACGAGAAGAAGGTCCGCGAGCGCATGGTGAAGGAGCTCGGGTACCCGAACGGCACCTTCTTCGATGGGAAGCGGGCCGCCTGGAGTCCGGTGCCTGAACCGGCACCGGCCGCAGCATCCCCGGAAGCGCAGGCGGTCCCGCCCATTGCTGCGAAGCCCAGGCCCTTCTCGTCGGAGTCAGTCACGGCGCCCGTGGCAAAGCCAAGGCCATTCTCCGCGGAGCCGGCATACGATGCGGCCCCGTTCGAGACGACCGTCACCATGACCCGCCCAGAACCGAAGGAGCTCACGGACGAAGAGATCCGTAAGGCCTTCAGGGAGCAGCTCGGCCGGCCCAAGGCCCGGGAATTCAAGTGATATACTGGCCGGGACATCGCCATCGTCGCTGTCGCTTACTCAATCACCACCTAGTCTATGAATGTCACGGGTACAGGTATCGCGGTCGGGCTCGCCGTCGTGATCGCACTCGGCTTCCTCTACTTCGGACCGGCGGTCTTCACGCCGTTTGCGCCTGCGGAGCCGGTCGCCCTTGAACAGTCGGCAACCACCACCATGCAATCCTTCCTCGATCCCAACCAGCCGCTCCCGACCGAGCTCGCGATGCGCGACGTCGTTGTCGGCACGGGCGCCGAAGCGGCCGCCGGGAAGCAGGTCACCGTGAATTACATCGGCATGCTGCCCGACGGCACCGTCTTCGACGCCTCCGACCGCCATGGTCGACCCTTCACCTTCACCCTCGGTGCGGGCGAGGTGATCCCCGGATGGGACCAGGGCGTGGCGGGCATGAAAGTGGGCGGGAAGCGGCAGCTCGTGATCCCGCCCGCGCTCGCGTACGGCGAGCGGGGCGCCGGAGGCGTCATCCCGCCGAACGCGACGCTCCTCTTCGAGGTCGAGCTCGTCGAGGTTCGCTAGGTATATAAAAAGGAAAACCGCCGGGCGCGCTGCATCGTGAGATGCTGCGCCCGGCGGCCGCCGTAGTGGCTACGGCTGGTTCCAGTCTGAGGGTGAGGGAGCCGTCGGCCCAGGCTGCGGGGTGGTCACCGTGGTGGCGACCGGCGTGAAGGAGATCTGGGCCCCGAACTTCTTGACGTAGCCGCTGAGGACGGGGCAGTACACCTTCATATGCCGGTGATAGATCCGCTCCGAGGCCAGGAAGACTTGCATCCCCTTGACCTGCAGCCGAGCGCCGCTCAGGTAGTTCCGGTCGAGCCGGCCCTGCCAGTTCTCGTTGCCGAGCTGCTTCACGGTGCGGATGCCGCCGCCGATCGCGTAGCCGGTCCCGAGGGGCCCGCCGACGCTGATGCCGGGCACCACCTGCGTGGCGCCGTCAGCGACGGTCAGGACGCCCTGCCAGGTCTGGTGCAGCGGCTGGTCCTTCCGGATCTTCTTGGTGTCGGCCTCGTGCACCTTGGTGGCGTTGTCGAGGTCGTTGATCAGCGTATCCAGCTCGGTGATGTCCGAGCATTCGCCGAGGCTGGCGTCGACGATCTCCTGGACGCCGCTGGCGCCATGGGTCGCGAAGACGGCCGAGGCCACGTTCGGGTCGCGCATGTCGAGCCATTCCGGCCGTCCCGTGGGCG
>DASPKG010000084.1:0-5740 GCA_035628215.1 Minisyncoccota bacterium | reverse complement strand
GGCTGCCGCCTTTGCGCTCATCGCAGCCCTCTTCACCCCGCCCGTCGCCCTCCTCTTCGGGGTGCTCGTCGACCTCATCTATTTCGTACCTGGGGCGTATCCCGTTCCGCTCGGCACCATCCTCGGGCTTGCGGGCTTCATGCTCGCGGAACTCGTGCACGGCTTCGTGAAGACGCGTATCATGTCCGTATGACGGGGAGGCGGTTCGGCAGGAGGCGAGGGGAGCGCGAGATCGCGCCGGACGAGATCTTCCTCGACTCCTCCAATCTTCCTGAATTCAACCAGGGACGCCTCGAAGGGAAGCTCGAGAAGCCGGTGTCACGCGCGGCGTACGCCGGGATCCTGCTTGCGGTGGCGCTGACCTTCTTCGGGCTCATCGCGCAGGCCGCAAACCTCCAGATTAGGGAAGGGGAGCGGTACGCGCTCCAGAGCGAGAGGAACCGGGTGCGCCCGGAGGTGATGTTCGCCAAGCGCGGCGCCATCGTGGACCGCAACGGGAATCCGCTCGTCTACAACGACGAAAGCGAGGAGGGGTTCGTGAAGCGCCACTACGAGTCGCCGGGGTTTGGACACCTCTTGGGGTACGTCTCCTACCCGAAGAAGGACTCCTCCGGCAACTACTACGATACCGAGATCAAGGGGCTCGCGGGCGTCGAGGCGGCCTTCAACGATGTACTCGCGGGGAGAAACGGCACGCTGCTTATCGAGGAGAACGCGCTCGGGGAGGTGCAGAGCCAGGGGCAGGTGGCGGCCGCCAAAGACGGCGCGACGCTGACCCTGTCCATAGACGCGCGCGCGCAGAAGGCCTTCGCCTCCTCGATCGCGGAGCTTGCGCAGCGCATTCCGTTCACCGGAGCGGCGGCCATCCTCATGGACGTGGAGACGGGGGAGATACATGCGCTCGCGTCCTACCCCGAGTACGATCCAAACATCCTCTCCTCCGGGGGCCCCGGCGAGGTGATCGCGGGATACCAGAACGATTCGAGGCGTCCCTACCTCGATCGCGCCATAGCCGGGCTCTACGCCCCAGGCTCCATCGTGAAGCCGATGGAGGCGGCAGGAGCGCTCCACGACGGCATCATTGATCCCGAGAAGACCATCTTCTCCTCGGGGCAGCTCGTCGTCCCGAACCCGTACGACCCCTCAAAGCCGACCATCTTCAAGGACTGGAAGGCGCTCGGCGCCATGAACATGCGGAGCGCCATCGCCTACTCCTCCGACGTCTATTTCTATACGGTGGGCGGCGGGTTCGGGGACCAGCGCGGGCTCGGCATTAAACGGCTCGGCGAATGGTTCCGCGCCTTCGGGTTCGATACCCCGACCGGCATCGAGCTCGAAGGGGAGGCGGAGGGCTTCATTCCGAGCCCCGAATGGAAGGAACGGACCTACGACGAGCCGTGGCGGATCGGGAACACGTACCACACCGCGATCGGCCAGTACGCCATGCAGATAACGCCGATCGAAGCGGCGCGTGCGGTCGCCGCGGTCGCAAACGGTGGCAAGCTCCTGCGTCCCACCCTCCTGAAGTCCTCCATGACGCCTGCCGGGGAGCGCATCGATATCAGCCCCTACGCGCTCCAGGTGGCCCGTGAGGGCATGCGGATGGGGGTTACCGAGGGAACGTCGGTGGGGCTGAGTGCACTCTCCTTCACGACCATCGCCGGCAAGACCGGCACGGCCCAGCTTGGCGCGAACAACGAGTACCACCACGCCTGGGCCATCGGCTTCTTCCCGTACGAGAAGCCCAAGTATGCGTACGTCGTGCTCATGGAGAAGGGGCCTGCCGGGAACGTCATCGGCGGCATCTACGCCACGTACCACGCCTTGAGCAGGCTCCACCAGGCGGCCCCCGAGTATTTCGAATAATTGACCCCCACCCCTATTCACGTACAATGGGGCCACTACCCATTCAGTTCCCGCACATCATGAGTGAGCAAGAGACCCTCGTTAGCCAGGAGAAGTTCGATGAACTCCTCAGTGAACTCGATACCCTGAAGACCGTGCGCCGTTCCGAGATCGCGAAGAATCTCGAGTATGCCCGTTCGCTCGGCGACCTCTCCGAGAACGCGGAATACCAGGAGGCCCGGGAACTCCAGGCCGCGACCGAGGAGCGCATCCGCAAGCTCGAGGAGCTCGTGAAGCGGGCGAAGATCGCGACCGACAACAAGAAGAAGGACGTGGTGGGCTTCGGCTCGACCGTCACCATCCGCAAGGAGGGCGGCGAGAGCCACGCCTACACCATCGTGGGAAGCGAGGAGGCGGATATGCGCGTGCACAAGCTCTCGCACGTCTCTCCCTTGGGCGCTGCCCTCATGGGCAAGAAGAAGGGCGACATCTTCACCTTCGAGACGCCAGCAGGCAAGCAGACGTATACGGTGGAGAAGGTAGGGTAGTCGGTCTGCCTTATATAAATAAGCGAGGGGCGGCCCTGCGTGGGCCGCCCCGATTCGTATTTCCGCCCGCGCCCGTTAGCAGAAGCTGCGCTCCATGCCGCCGACCTTCAGCAACCGCTTCGGCGCCGCCCGCAGTGGCGCTCCCTTCGGCTGGGTGAGGGCCCGCCACCGGCGTGTGCAGACCCGTTCTCCCTGCCGCAGCGCGTCGGTGAAGCGCACTCGCATCTCCTTGTCGTTGAGCTCACTGGTCGTGAGCCGCCGGCAGACGATGAAGCCGAGCGCCGGAGCGAGGATCTGCGGCATGGTCGTTATGCCGACCCGCCGGAGCTCCTCGGCATCCGTACGGACCCTGAGCAGGCCGTCGCACGGCCGGGAGTCGCCCCGATGGCCTTCCCGTTTGAAGGGGCCGTCGACGAAGAACAGGCCGTATGCCGCCCTGGGGTCCCTCTCGAAGTCCGAGAGCTCGATGACGTTGCCTCCCAATTCGCTGAGGACGTGGCGGGCGATGACGGCTTCGGGGACGCCGCCGTACACGACGATCTTCGCACGCGAATGCTCACGTGAATTCTGCATCTCTCACTCCCTAATTGCCGTTATCGGCGGTGAAAAGGACTGTTCGTCGCCCCAAAACGTGAAGGACCCTGACTTTTGGTCAGGGCCTTCCTTCAAGTTTCTAGTCTATTTACTCAGAAACCTCAAGCGAGACCCCGACCGGTTCTAGAAGGCCGAAGTAGATAAAGATGCCGAGGATCCAACGCGAGAAGAAGTTCATGTAGGAATCATGATAGCGCGCCGAGGCGAGGAGTCAAACTGAGCAATAAATTCCTGGGGATAACGACCCATGCAGTGGGGCAAAGTGTCATATACTTGGATACTAGTGGGATGAAGTGGGAGGATGGTTTTTCCTCTTCTTCCATCGCTCACCGAAGCCCACTGGAATCCATTTTTTACATGTTCATCGGCGAATACCGTCACACCTTCGATGCAAAGAACCGCATCTCACTTCCGGCGAAGTTCCGGAAGGAGCTCGGTGGAAGCGTCATCGTGACCCGCGGTCTCGACCACTGCCTCTTCGTGTATCCGAAAACCGCATGGAAGAAGCAGGCCGAGAAGTTCGCCGCATACTCGACCGGGAGCGCCGCAGGACGCGGCCTCTCCCGCCTCATGCTCGCGGGCGCTTCCGAAGCCGACCTCGACAGCGCCGGGCGCATCCTCGTGCCGGATTACCTCAAGTCCTTCGCCAAGCTCGGGGTGAAGTCGGTCGTCGCCGGCGTCTCGGACCGCGTCGAGATCTGGGACGAGAAGGCCTGGGAGATCTACACCAAGTCCATCGAGCGCGATGCCGACGAGTTCGCGGAGCGCCTCGGGAGCGCAGGCGCCCTCTAATCGTATGGAAGCGAAGCACGACAGCGTCCTGTTGCATGAGGCCATCGAAGCGCTTTCGGTATCCCCGGCTGATACCGTGGTGGACGCCACCATCGGCGGGGCAGGGCACTTCCGGGTCCTCCTCGAGAAGCTCGGCCCTGAGGGGACCTTGATCGGCATCGACGCGGACGCGGACGCGATCGAGCGCGCCAAGGAGGCTGCAACGGGCGCAACGCCCCGCGTCGAGCTCGTCCACGACAACTTCCGCAACCTCGCGAGCGTGCTCGAAGGGAAGGGCATCGCCTCGATCGACCGGGCCCTCTTTGACCTCGGCTGGTCCGGATTCCATCTCGCAAGCGGCCGCGGCTTCTCCTTCAAGGCCGAGGAGCCGCTACTCATGACCTATGGGGACCCGGTCGACACCATGAGCGCTGCGGACCTCGTGAACGATCTCTCCGAGGAATCGCTCGCCGACCTCATCTACACCCTCGGGGAGGAGCGGTTCTCGCGCGGCATCGCGCGCTCGATCGTCGCGGCGCGCGAAAAGGATCGCATCGAGACGACGACCCAGCTCGTTGCGGCGATCGAGGCAGGTGTCCCCGGATGGTACCGCGCGCGGCGCATCCATCCAGCGACGAAGACCTTCCAGGCGCTGCGCATCGCAGTGAACGACGAGCTTGGTGCGCTGCGCGAGGGCCTTTCCGCCGCGCTCGCTTCCTTGTCCGACGGCGGCCGGGTCGCGCTCATCACCTTCCACTCCATCGAGGACCGCATCGTGAAGCAGATGCTCCGCGAGGCGGCCCATGACGGGATGGGGACCGTCGTCACCAAGAAGCCCATCGTGCCTACCTCAGACGAGCTTGCGGCAAACCCGCGCGCACGGAGCGCCAAGCTGCGGGTCTTCGAGCGCTCGCCGCGCGCTTCGACCTATATGCCGCGCTCCACCTTCGCCCTCTATGCCTGACCGCACCATTTCCATCCTGTCGCTTGCGCTTGGCATCCTGGTATTCGCGTACCTATCGCTCATGGTCGTGACGGTGTCGCTTGCCGCATGGCGGACCGATCTCGCTGCCGAGGTCCGCGATACCGAGGTGCGGATTGCGCAGCTCGAGCAGCGCTACTACGACGAGATCGAGCGCATCGGCGCGACCGATCCCGCGGTCGTAGGGCTCGCGAAGCCCTCACGCGTCACCTACGCGACCATGGTCGAAGCGCCTTCGGTCACAAGGCGGTAGAATCGGGAGTATGCGCCGCGGGATCCGCATACGCCTCCGCCTCCTCTCGGGCATCCTCATCGTCTTCGCCGCCTTGATTGTCCTGCGGCTCTATTTCGTGCAGGTGGTCCATGGCGCCGACTACGCGCTGCGGGCCGAGAAGCAGTACATCTCCGCGAGCCAGGAGCTCTTCAACCGCGGCACCATCTACTTCACCCGGAAGGACGGGTCGCTGCTGTCCGCCGCGACCCTCTCCACCGGCTTCACCATCGCGATGAACCCGGAGCAGGTCGTCGACGCGGAGGAGGCGTACACCGCCCTTGCCGCCCATATCCCGGTCGATCGGGCCGAGTTCCTTACGCTTGCCGCGAAGGAGGACGATCCGTACGAGGTGCTCGCGAGGCGCGTCCCCGAGGAGGTGGGCGAGGCGATCGAGCAGGCCAAGATTCCCGGCATCCGCGTGGAGCGCGAGCGATAGCGGAGCTATCCGGCCGGCACCCAGGCCGCGCAATCGATCGGGTTCGTCGCCTACGATAACGACAACGAGATCGAGGGGCGCTACGGCCTCGAGCGCTACTACGAGGACGTCCTCTCCCGGGAGAACGAGGGGCTCTTCGGGAACTTCTTCGCGGAATTGTTCGCCAACCTCGACAGCGTCATGGTGGATGCCCGGGCGGCCCGCGAGGGGGACCTTGTGACCACCATCGAGCCCATGGTCCAGGAAAAGCTCCAGCAGGTCCTCTTGGAGGTGAATGGGCGCTACGGCTC
>DASPKG010000083.1:0-11375 GCA_035628215.1 Minisyncoccota bacterium | reverse complement strand
CAGTCGTCCGGGAGCCCTGCGGGCGCACGCTCGAGGACCGCCTGCGCCACCTTCTCGAGGTTCACCTCGTCCCAATAGATGCCGAGGTAGTTGCGCTTGAAGTACACGAAATATTCGCCCCAGCTAACCGGTACGTGGGTCATGCGCGCCCGCGCGACCGAGAGCGCCCAGAGCATGCTCTGGTACATGCCGGTCTTCCCTTCCTGCTTATAGAGCTTCGTGGCGGGCTTGGGCGAGATGATCGGCATGGATGATCAATGAGTCGAGAGCGTCGTGATCGGCCGACTCTGCACAATGTACATACCCTCCCCCTCAATGGCCCACTCGATATCGCAGGGGAAGCCGTAGTGCTTCTCAATGAGCACGACGAGATCCGAGAGCGCCATGATCTGCGCCTCGGAGAGCACCTGCGCGGAGGCGGTGGGTTCCGGAATGTCTCGCCACTCGTTCCCGCCGCCGGCCGCCCGGTACAGCGCGCGGCTCTGCGTGCTCACGTTCACATCGATGATCCTGCGCGGCTCCTTCGTCACCACGTACGAGTCGGGCGTCACCTGCCCCGAGACCACCGCCTCCCCGAGCCCCAGCCCCGCCTCAATGATGAGCTGGTTGTGGTCCTCGGTCACGGGATGCACCGAGAACGCGATCCCGGCCGCATCCGAGTTCACCATCTTCTGCACCACGACCGCGACCGAGATCTTCTGGGTATCGAGCCCCTTCTCGAAGCGGTAGAAGATGGCGCGAGGGGTGAACAAAGACGCCCAGCAGCGCTGCACGTTCGCAAGCAGGGTCGCCTCAGTCGTATTCAAATAGGAATCGAGCTGCCCGGCCCAGGCCGCCGACGCGCTGTCTTCGGCGGTCGCGGACGAGCGGACCGCGACGAACTCGGCGCCGAGCTTATCGAACTCGCTCCTGACCTCCGTCGCGATATCCTCGGGCATCTGCGCGCCATGGATCAAGGCCTGGATCTTCTCTGAGGCATGCTCCACGGTATGCATCTCGTCGTGCTTCACGGTGCCGAGGATGGCGTTTATCTCCACGTTCAGGTCCGTCTCCTCGAGGAACCGCTCGAAGGTGGAGGCGAGCACGACGTACCCCGGTGGGACCGGGATACCCGCCTGGGTCATCTCCCCGAGGGACGCACCTTTCCCGCCGGCGAGGTGCGCGTCGTCCTTCGATATCCCCCCGAATGCGCGGGTGAATTCCATGGCCCTGTATAGCCACACCATAGCAGATTTGTCGAGCTTCATGAAGGGGTGCGGCAGGGGTGTACACTTTATGCATATCCTCTAATCCATCCCTATGAATCAGAACGTCGCCATCGGTATCGTCGTGGTCCTCGCGCTCCTTGCGGGCGGGTACCTCTGGTATCAGAACCAGGGAGCGCTCCCGCTTGTCGAGGAGGCGCGGGAGGCTCCGTCCGAGACCCCGCCCTCCTCGACCGCGATCACGCAGGGCATCGAGGGAAGCTGGCGCAGTTCAGCGGATCCAAAGTTCACTCGCTCGTTCGGCGCGGGCGGCACCGTAACCGATCGCTACGAAGGCCAGGCGGACGTCACCGGGCACTACGAGCTCGATGGGGACCACGTTCCCGCCCAGGTGAAGAGCCTCGCCGGCTCCGCGCCGGTGCTCGCGATCGAGTACCCAGAGGAGGCACAGTTCTTCCTCGTGACAAAACTGACCGCCACCGAGCTCGAGCTCCTGCGGGTGGGCACGACCGAGACGCTTCGCTTCACCCGGATGTAAGCGCACCCTTGACACTTGACAAGTTCTGTACCAGAGCGATACTTGCTACAGACACGCCAACCCGGCGGTCGCGCTCCAACTGGAGGGTCCATAGATGCGCGCAGTTCTCTTCGCTTCCTTCTTCGCCGCCGCGCTGCACTATGGCCCTCCCGCCCTAGCTCAGCCGTCAGCGGATCTCGCCGCTAGAAGCGCCCTTGCGCAGGCGGTGCGTCCCGGCCTTCGCGCGCCCGCAGAGTTCGCGGTGGCGCCGCCGGTCGACACGCGGTCAGCGAACCCGATCAATGTGCGGGTCGTCCCGCACCACGATTGCTTCGCCCAGCCGTTCGCGCCGCAGGAGGCCTGCGAGGAGGAACGTGAGTTCGTCCTCGAGTACAAGCCGTCCACGGGCCCGGACACGGTCTTCGGCCGGCTCATGTTCCGCGGCCTCAAGGAGCTCTACGAGGGCCAACGCCCGAAGAAGGAGCCCCGCGGCGGCCCGAAGGGACCGCTCCTCCCGACTCCGGACGGGTGGGAGGTGAAGGGCCAGATCGTGCTCCCGCTCTGCCCGGTCGGCAGCGGCAGGAAGTGCTGAAGAGCACAAACGTTCGGGGGCCTGCGCGCAAGCGCAGGCCCTTTCGAATTACCGCTTAGAGACGATGCTCCGCTTGTACGTATCCAAATGCTTGAGCGCGATGCCGGTCCCCCGCGCGACGCAGAAGTACGCCTGGTCCGCGAGCTTGGCCTCCACGCCGGTTCGACGGTACACCAATTCCGGAAGGTTCCGGAGCTGGCTCGTCCCGCCCGTGAGGATGATGCCGTTATCGATGATGTCGGAGGCGAGCTCGGGCGGCGTATCCTGCAGCACCTTGCGGATCGCGTTCATCATCTCGCGGAGCTCCCGGTTCATCGCCTGGACGATCTCGTTCGTCTTGAGTTCCACCGTCCTCGGCAGTCCCGACACGAGGTCCCGGCCCTTCACGTGCATGGAAATCTCCTCGGCGACCGGCACCGCCGACCCGATCTGTATCTTGATCTCCTCTGCGGTCTTGTCCCCGATCGCGAGGTTGTACTGCTTCTTCAAATAGTCGACGATGGCGCGGTCGAGCTTGTTCCCCGCCACCTTCACCGAGGTCGAGGAGACGATGCCGCCTAACGAGATCACCGCGACGTCGATGGTGCCGCCGCCGATGTCCGCGACCATGCGCCCGAGCGCTTCCTGGATGGGGATGCCCGCGCCGATCGCCGCGAGGATGGGCTCCTTCACCACGAAGGCGTCCTGCGCGCCAGCTTTCACCGCCGCCTCGATGACTGCGCGCTTCTCGGTCGAGGTCACGCCCGCAGGCACCGACACGAGCACGATGGGCTTCAGGAGATTGAACCGGCCGAGCGCCTTGCGGATGAAGTACCGGAGCATGGCCTCGGTGACGCGGTAGTCAGCGATGACCCCGTCCTTCATGGGGCGGTAGGCAGTGATGGTGTCGGGCGTCCTCCCCACCATCGCCTTGGCCTCGCTGCCGATCGCGAGCACCTTGTTGTTCTCGGTCGAGACCGCGACGACCGAGGGCTCGTTCAATACCACCCCCTTCCCCGGCACGAACACGAGCACGTTCGTGGTGCCAAGATCGATGCCAAGACGCGGTGAGAATGAAGCCATAACGCTCGGGTATCATACCCGCTCACCGCTCCGCCTCAAAATACGGCTCTGGTACAATGACCGCACCATGGCGGAGACCGGCAACTTCATCGTCGAGGGCGGGCGTCCCCTATTGGGCTCGATCGTGACCAATCGCTCGAAGAACGGCGCGGTGGCGCTCCTGGCCGCCTCCCTCCTTAATAAAGGAACGACCACCCTCAGGAACGTGCCGAAGATCGAGGAGGTGCACCGCCTCGTCGAGGTGCTCCGCTCCATCGGCGTCTCCTGCGATTGGAGCGACCGGGACCTCATCCTCCAGCCGCCCGCCGAGATCTCGCTCGATGCCATCGACCGGGCAGCGGCCATGCGCACCCGCAGCATCCTGATGTTCATCGGGCCCCTGCTCCATCGGTTCCGCGCCTTCGACATCCCGCAGTCGGGCGGCTGCTCGCTCGGGCTGCGCAGCGTGCAGCAGCATCTCTGGGCGCTCGAGCCCTTCGGCGTCGCGATCAGCGTGCTCGACGACCGCTTCGCCGTGAGCCACGACGGGCTCGCCCCCGCCGACATCGTCCTCTACGAGGCGAGCGATACCGCCACCATCAATGCGCTCCTTGCGGCCTCCCGCATCCCCGGGCGAACGCGGATCAAATACGCTTCGGCGAACTACCAGGTGCAGGAGGTCTGCGGGTACCTGCGCGCGCTCGGCATCGGTGTGGAGGGCATCGGTACCACGACGCTCACGGTATCGGGGAGCGCGGACGATATCGATATGCCGATCGAGTACGCGGTCGCGGAGGACCCCACCGACGCGATGTTCTTCCTTGCGGCCGCGGTCACGACCAATTCCCGACTGACCATCCGCCGCGTGCCGATCGAGTTCCTCGAGGTCGAGCTCTTCGTGCTCGGCAAGATGGGCCTCCGGTACACCCTGACCGATGCCGGCGTCTCCGAGAACGGAATCACGCGCCTGGCGGACCTCGCGATCGAGCCGTCGGAGCTGACCGCTTTCCCCGAGAAGATCCATGCGCGTCCCTACCCCGCGCTCAATATCGATAATCTCCCCTTCTTCGCCGTCATGGCGACGCAGGCGCGCGGCACGACGCTGATCCACGACTGGTCCTACGAGAAGCGCGCCATCTACTACACCGAGCTCGATCGCCTCGGCGCCCGCACCGTGCTCATGGATCCGCACCGCTTCCAGGTGGAGGGCCCGACCCCGCTCAAGGGCGCGGAGATCGTCTGCCCGCCGGCGCTCCGGCCCGCGACCATCCTCCTCATTGGCATGCTCGCTGCCGACGGGCGCTCGACCCTGCATAACGTCTACACCATCAACCGCGGCTACGAGGACCTCGTGCCGCGGTTGCAATCCATCGGCGCGACGATCGAGCGCTCCTAGGGATATGAAGCCGATCGGCGATTTCCTCCCCCCGGTCCCGGAGGGCCAGATGCCGAAGAAAAGCCGGGCCCACGAGCGGGGCGAACTCATGCGCTTCTTCGTCCGGCACCTCAACTACGCCCGCGCGCAGGACGGGCTTCCCAAGCTCACCATGTCCCGCATGGGCAAGATCCTCGAGGGCATCCCCACGAAGGACCTCTATTACCTTAAGTCCGTGTGCAGCCGCGCCAAGCACTTCAGCAAGAAGTTCTGGTGGGAGGTGGACCCGAAGAAACATGAAGAGGAGAACCCCTTCTGATTGACGGCTCTGCCGGACGGTGGTTTACTTCTCCCAGGGCCTAGGGGTTCCCGTTCCCCGAAGGCCGGCGCGGGACCAGTGTCGTGTCCCCACACGGATAGCGTCTACCCTCCAACCCCAGACGCTGCATCGGTCCCGCGCATGTTATTTTCCATCGCCGCCTACCACACGGTCACGATACGTTCGGCCCTGCCGCATCGAGGTACACTCGAAAGAGAAAGATGTGGTTATCCGTTGCGTTCGCGATACGAGGTAGGTTTTCCCCGCAGGGGCACGGCATCTTGCCGGTCCCTGCACCCCGGACTCCATCCGGTCGTTTGAGACAGAGCACGATATCTGGTACCGGCCGCCAGAAGTGAGGAAGACCCCCTCACCCATCGTCGCTCCGGCTCCGACCGGATGGAGCTCCACCCGCCCGCGGCTCATGCCCGGGCGTTTCTTTTTGCCTACAGACTTGCTACCGTACCTGCATATGGCGTCCATACTCCAAGACGGCGAACCCGTGCTCCGGCAGGTGGCCAAGCCCGTGCCCGAGGGGCTGTTCGGGACCGCGGAGCTCAAGCAGCTGCTCGACGAGATGGAGGCCGCGCTCGATGCAGAGCTCGACGGCGTCGCGCTCGCCGCCCCGCAGATCGGCATCCCGTACCGCATCTTCATCGCCCGGCTGGACCGGACCGTGGCGCCCAAAGAAGAGCGGCGCGCCAACCCCGAGGCGCTCCCTGCTCCCGAGCGCGTCGTGTTCATCAATCCCGAGTTCGTGCGGAGCTCGAAGCGCCGCACCCAGATGGACGAGGGGTGCTTATCGGTCCGCGGCATCTACGGCAAGACCATGCGCCATAACCGGGCGACGGTCCGGGCGCGCGCCTTCGACGGGACGACCTTCGAGCGCGGCGGGGGCGGCATCATCGCGCAGATCTACCAGCACGAGATCGATCACTTGAACGGCATCCTCTTCATCGATCATGCGACCGATCTCGTGGAGATGCGGCAGGAGGAAGGGACGCTATGAGCTTTGCATACTTCGGCACGCCGTACGTGGCGCGGGATACGCTCGCCCTCCTCGTTGAACGCGGCTTCATCCCGGCGGTCGTCGTGACCTCGCCGGACGCTCCCCGCGGGCGCGGCATGGCGCTCGCCCCGTCGGAGACGAAAGCGTGGGCGCAGGCCCACGGTCTCCCGGTCCTCACTCCCGAAGCGCTCACCCCCGAGGTGATCGAGGAGCTCGCGGGCTACGGCTGCACGTACGCCATCGTCGTTGCGTACGGGAAGATCCTCCCGCAGGCCCTGATCGATGCGTTCCCCAAGGGCCTCCTCAACATCCACTATTCCCTCCTCCCGAGGTACCGCGGCGCCTCCCCGGTCGAAGCGGCGCTCCTCAACGGCGATGCGGTCACCGGCGTTTCCATACAGAAAATGGTCTATAAGCTCGATGCGGGCGACCTGCTCGCGCAGCAGGAAGTCGAGATACTGCCGACTGAGACGACGCGAGAGCTCCGGCCACGCCTTATTGCGATCGGGGCTACGCTGCTTGCGGACATCCTCCCTGCCTTCGAGCGGGGCGAGCTCGCGCCCACGCCCCAGGACGAAGCGCAGGCGACGCATTGCGGGAAGATCGACAAGCGCGAGGGCGAGCTCGATCTCGCCGGGGATGCGGCTCTCAACTGGAGCAAGTACCGCGCGTATGCAGAGTCGCCCGGCACCTACTTCTTCGTCGAGAAGGGCGGGAGGCGGATACGGGTGAAGATTGTTACTGCACGGTTCGAGCGCGGTCAGTTTATGCCCGATCGCGTGATACCGGAGGGGAAGAAGGAGACGAGCTACGCGGACTTCGCTAGGAGCTGAACCCCTGCAGCATTGATTTGAATGCGACGCCGCCCTTCCGGACGAGGCTCTGCTCCCGCTTGCGCGCGGTGAGGAGCTCGCTCTTGAGCTCGTTCACCGCCCGGTCAACGGCGTTCTCCAAGGTCTCTTCGGTGGCTTTCGCATAGAAGCGGGCGCCGTTCACCTCGAAATTGATGTCCGCATACCAGATGCGCCCGTTCTGGTGCGCCTCGGTCTCCTTGCCGAGGTCGACATACGCGTAGGCGTTGTGCTTGTGCCGCCCGAGGATCTTCCGGACGCTCTGCAGCTTCTTTCTCGCATGTGCGCTTATCTCGGGCGCTATCTCATAATTGGTGCCTTTGAAGTGTATTTGCATATGCGTGTAGGGTTATCCGCTACTCACCAGTATAGGTCCTGGGGCGGCTATGGGAAACGCACGATCCGTCGTCCCGTGATCGTTTTATATATGTGCACGTGGTAGTACCGCCACGTTCCTATACATACCCGCTCGAGGCGGAAGTTCGCATGAATTCAAGCGTTGCCGAATGCTGGATTTCCGCTAGAATGCCTGAGTCCTCGCGAGAGGACATTGATATTCCGCGGTAGCTCAGTGGTAGAGCGGTCGGCTGTGGTACGTGTGTCCTTGGTATACTCATGTGTATGCCAGAGACACGAACCTATGCTGATCGTGCCGAATATTTGAAGCAGGCAGTGATGAAGCGACGAAAGAAGCTTCGTGATATGGCTCTCGAATATGGCGGCGGCAAATGCATCGTATGTGGGTACAAACGATGCGGGCGCGCAATGGTATTCCATCATCTTGATCCCTCGAAGAAAGGTTTCGGTCTTTCTGTCCGGGGACTTACAAGATCGTGGGAGAAGATGCGTACCGAGTTGGACAAATGCGTGTTGCTTTGTGCCAACTGCCACGCCGAAGTGCACGATGGCATTACGCAGCTCCCTCGAGGAAACTCAGGGATGAAAAGGAGGTGAATTGTCTGGAAGCCCTAACGAGAAAGACGAGGGTAATCAGCAGCCAAGCTTTCGGGTGATCCGATTGAAGGTTCAGAGACTATCCCGTGATGGGAGTACAGCTCTAAGGAGCTGGAAGCGCCTCCCGCCCACAACCCTTCGGGGAACGGGCGATGATATAGTCCACCCTTTTCAGAGACGAGAAGACACGTGTAACCGATTGGTCGTAGGTTCGAATCCTACCCGCGGAGCCTGAGTTTGACAAATACATAAAAATAGTACATTATCCTTCAGGATACCTAAGCATTTCCGGAAATCACGCAACCCGGGTATCCGCGTGTGAAAATCCGGAAAAGGAGAACGACCATGCGAGTCGAAATGACCGCCATTGCCCGGACCTCCCTCGAGGAATTCATCGGGGTCACCGACCCCATGCCCTACGGACACGCCATTAGCGAGTTCCAGGAACAGGTCCTCGACGCCTTCGCAGGCAAGAGGCTCGACAAGGCCTACCACGTGTTCCTCTACAAGGGGAAAATGAGGGCTGACGCCTTCATGGAGGTGCACGGCGGCAAAAGCAGAGGACTGGTCGAAGCGTGCTTTCAACACGCGGAACTGACCCTTCGCTTCCTGCGTCTCGACCATACGACGCAGGACAGTTTCCTCGAATGCATACTCACGTTCTTCGCGGAACACGAGGGTGTACGCCAGCTCGAACTGCGGGTGAAATGGGGCACGAACTCCACACGCACGATGCTCGTCGAACGCGAAGACTTCGACGGCCAAGGTGGCACCTGGACCAACATCAACTTCTCACTGTGGTGAGGAGGAGGGGCGCAGACGGAAACGTCTGCGCCCTGAACCTTTTATACAAAACAAGTTCTAACGTCCTCCACTAGGCGGAGCACGTTGACTTTCATAGAATAGTGTGCTTTCATATTCGCGAATAGTGTCACTCAGGAATGGAGGGCGCTATGCAGCGCGGAATCATTAAGCACCTTAACTTCGAAAAAGGCTTCGGCTTCATCCGTGTCGAGAACGGTCCCGATGTCTTCTTCCACGCCAGTCAGCGGCACCCGGACGAACTTGGTCAGCCTGCACGAGATCGCGAGATCTTCTTCGAACTGAGGCAGGGACAAAAGGGACCGGTCGCGTGGCAGTGGCGTCTTACGCCGCCGCAGACGCCGGAAATCGATCCGGAATGCGATCGCCGAGAGGGCTACCGCCCGGGCATCATGGTCGCGTTGCGGTGGTCCGGCTACTACTTCGTCGGTCAGCGTCGGGGCTCATGGGCCGTGTTGATGGACATGATGAGCGACCCGCTACTCGAGGAGATACGGAAACAGACCGAGCTCCCGATCGAGAGCGAAGCGGACTTGCTGGCGGCCCTTGAACGGCCACCACATCCGGACGCATCCAAGCGGATCGATGAGCTCTGGACCAAAGAGCTGAATCGCCCCGACTGGGAATTTGCGTACGGCGTTCCGCAGGGCGGCATCGAGCCCGGCGAACACTGGGAAGATGCCATTAGGCGCGAACTCGAGGAGGAGCTCGGGGACTACAGGAAGATGTTCGGCGAGGCTCAAAGCTGGAGCGACGCCATCAAAGGCCAGCCTACGTTCCTCTTCAAGGAGCGGAGTAACTTCCGGGTCGAGAAAGACGGGAGGGTCTATCGGGGCAAGGCATTGTACGCCTTCCTCGTGGAGCTGAACTTCATCCCGGACTGGGTCGACACCATGATCTTCGGCAGCCGGGGCGACGAGCACAATTCGTTCCCCTGCCCCGAGTTCGAGAACGGTGGCGAGTTCTGTGACCCCAACGAAGCCATCCAGCTGATCCGCGCAACCCACAAGGGAGCGAAGGGAGACCAGCTGGTGCGCCTGTTCGAAATGGCCAAAGCGGCCTAGCCGCCTGGAGTCGCCCGGAGTATCTCCGCGCTCCCGGGCGGCTTCTTTTTATACAAAACAGGTTCTAACAGCCTCAACTAGGCGGAGCTAACGAAAGTTACTTGATGTTAGCCAGCACATCCTTAGCCGAGTTCTCACCGATAAAACCTTCAAAGAGGTGGAGATTGTCGAGGCTCCGCAAGATGATCACCACAGAAATGAGTGAAATGACAAAGGCGGCCTTAAGGATGGATCCGAGGAACTCACCAACCGAAGGGATAACGCTGATCGACATGAGGAGCATGACGAGAAAGAAAATGATGAGGAACCATTGAAATGAGGGGATCCGCTCCTGATACAGCATAACCATGTTCTTTCTGAGCACCTGGGCGTCAGAGAGACCCGCAAGCATGCGGCCCACTGCCTGATTCCGAAGCGATTCTTGCTTGTTTGATCCCACCTGATCTTCGAGCACCTGATGTATGGAAGAAATGATGACCGATTCATCAGAGAAATGGTGCTCCCACGACCGATCATGCAAGGTGCGTTCGTAATGCGTGCGTATGACGTCACCCGTTTGTTTCTGCACTTCAGGACTCACATTCTGGGCTGCTCGATATATGCTCGATAGCTTTCCATCAAAAGTGCTTATGGTCTCCCGAAGCTTGCTGTAGCGAGATCCCTGCCGAGAAATGAAAAACCCAGTGAAGATCGAGAAGAAGAAGGTGCTAATGGTGATAAATATTCTGTCCGTTTCCTCTGCCCCGAAAGAGACGAGGTAAAACACGGCAGCAACCAGTACGAATGCCGCCAAAAGCAGAATCTCAGTCTTGTTTATACGCATGAGCTACAGTGTAGCATTCACCTCTACACCCAAGGTTCTAACAGCCTCCACGAGGCGGAGCTGACGAGTTATTAATTCAATGTTATGGTTCGGTCAGTGTAAGAAACAAGAGGATTAGTCTCATGACCGATAATCGCGGGTTTCGGCGGTTCACTAGCGAGGCTTTTCTGGGGAAGGTTCTGGAGTTTGTGATGATTGGAGCCATCATTCTCCTCGCGGTAGCTCTTGTATGGGGAGTCGCCACCTCGTAGGGACGCTGTCCTATAGGTCTGTGCAGTCGCTTAACGGAAGCGCTCCCCGTTGAGCGACTTCCGTTTTTATACAAAGGTTCTAATGTCCTCCACGAGGCGTTGCGAGCTGCTATGATCACGAACATGCCCCGCGCTGCCTCGTTTACCTTCGGTACCTACCACGTCGATACGCGCCGCTCGATCATCAGCTTTACCTACCGAGTCGCGTTCCCGGACGGGAAGGAGAGGACCTATACCGACCGGCTCTTCCTGCGCGACGTGCCCCCGGAGGCCTGGGAGAACGTACCGCCGGCCGTGCTCGAGCCGACGCTCCAGGCGCTGCTTCTCATGCTCGGCATCAACTACTGGGCCATCTTCCCAACGCGGGATATGCGCATCGAGGGGTTCTCCCTCACCCGGGAGCAGGCGCAGTTCTGGGACGCGCTCTACCTCAATGGGCTCGGGGAGTACTTCTATGCCATGCAGATGGACTTCCGGGATCTCATCGCGTTCCCCTACGACGATGCTGCGGTTGCGCCTGCGGCCGCACGGCTCACGCTCCCTGCGCGAGCG
>DASPKG010000082.1:0-5775 GCA_035628215.1 Minisyncoccota bacterium | reverse complement strand
TTTGGATATCGCTATTCCCTTCCTCTCAAGTAGTCGTTTGGTGAACTGCACGTTCTCTCCCGTATTGGTCGCCTCCTTCTCCAGAAGCATCGCCTCCTCTGGGACACCGAGTTCCCGTGCCACTTCAGCGAACTTCTCGGCCTCGCTCATACCCCACACTCTATGCGTCGCAAGTTTGCCCTCTTTGCCTGAGAAAATAATGAGCGGTGCCCACCCCTCGTGGTAGAGCTGCGCGGCGTAGGCCGGAACGCGCAGGTCGCTGCTCCCCAGGACGAATATGGCATCCGCCTTCTCAAGCGGTTGATTGAGCTTCATATAGTCCCAGATGCGTTGTGCAGCCTGGTCAGTGGTCATATCCGTACCATAGCACCCCTGGTTCTACCGTCCTCCCCACGCGGAGCACGAGCATATGCTCTGCGGTATACTGCCCTCACTACGTAATCCTATTACCATGACCTACACCCCCCGCACCTTCACCCTTCCCGAGCTCAAAGGGCTCTCGAAGAAGCAGATCGACGTGCACCTCGCCCTCTACGAGGGATACGTGAAGCATGTGAACCTCATCCTCGATACGATCAAGCAGCTGCGCGATGCGGACGCGGAGGAGAATGCCTTCGTCATCAACGAGCTGCGCCGCCGCCTCGGCTTCGAGTTCGACGGCATGCGCATGCACGAGTACTACTTCGAGCAGCTCGAGGAGGGCGCGGTCGCAGCAGATGAGCATTCGCCGCTTTCGCAGGCGGCATCTGAGAGGTACGGCAACTGGCCAAGCTTCATCACGCACCTGAAGGAGGTCGCCGGCACCCGCGGCATCGGCTGGGTCGTGACCTACTTCGATCCGAGGGCCAACTCGCTCCATACCGCCTTCGTGAACGACCATGAGCTCGGGCAGCTCGCGGGGCTTCCCATCATCCTCGCGATCGACCTCTGGGAACACGCCTACATGGTCGACTACGTCCCCGCCGAGAAGAAGTCGTACGTCGAGGCCTTCCTCGAGAACGTGAACTGGGACCTCGTGAACGAACGCCTCGCCAAGGCCGCAACCTAGCGGCGCAGCCGCAGCAGCAGGAGCCCAAGCAGCAGATAGAGCACGGGCACGAAGAGGAACGAGAACGCGGGGAGCGAGACGGTCGCAAGCGGAAGCGCGGCCGCCGTCTCGGCCAGCCATACCAGGTAGGCGAGGAACGCGAGCGCCGGGAGCGAAAGCACCGGCGCAAGCGCGGGCACGACCATCCCGGCGAATCCTGCGGTCGCGGAGAAGAGCATCGCGAGCGGGACCGCCGGCAGCGCAATGATGTTCGCCGGGAACGACACGAGCGAGAGGTTCCCCGTTTGATACAGCAATAGGGGCAGCACGAAGAGCTGCGCCGCGATCGTCGTCGCCGTGATGTCCCGGAGGAACGTGGAGCGTATGAACGCGAGCCGATTCTCGAGGATGGGCGCACCGAGGATGAGCCCGAGGGTAGCGGCGAACGAAAACTGGAAGCCAGGATCATAGACCAAGAGCAGCGGATTCACGAGCAGCAGCACGAAGAACACGAAGAGGAGCGCGCGCAGCGCGTTGTAGGTGCGGCCTGAGGCCCGCGCGAAGAGCCCGAGCCCCGCCATGAGCCCCGCGCGCACGCTTGCAGTACCCGCGCCCGCCGCAAGCACAAAGAGCGCGATCGTGCCCGCTGCAAGCGAGGCCGCAATCCGGCGCGGCAGGAACGCCAGCCCCTTCAATACCCCTTCCGCGACGATCATCACGTTGTACCCGGACAGGACCACGATGTGCACGAGGCCCGCTGCGGTGAACGCATCGAGGAGCTCCCTCCCGAGCCCCTGCTTCCCGCCCGTGATGAGTCCCGCGGCAAGCGCGGCATGAGGCTCCGGGATGCCCGCTGCAAGACCCCGGACGAACTGGTGTTTCACCGCATAGAGCGTTCCCAATATGCGATCGAACCCTGCGGGCTCCGCGAGCACCTCCACAGTGGCGAACTCCACCATCCCGAATATCCCATCCTTGGCGAGGAAGCGGTCGTACCGGAAGATGCGGCCGCCGTCGGTCGCGAAGGGTTCGGGGCGCGTGAGCTTCCCCGACACTTCGACGACCGCCCCATGCCGGAGCTCCGGATGGAGCGGCAGGACGGCGAGGATGCGCATGCGGTCCTCGCCCTGCGCAACCTCAACCGTCACGCGCTGCGTGGTCTCGCGGATGTCCGGATCGCCCCGGACCACGCCCACGAGCTCGACCTTCGCATCGAAGCGCGGGAGGAACGCCTCGGGAATGGACGGCGTGAATGCGACGCGCGCAAGTCCGAGTCCGAAGAAGAAAACGACCACCGATGCCGCGATGTACGCGCCGGTACGCCGCAGTCTCCCGAGGAGCAGTAGCAGGACCGTGACGAGCCCGGAAAGCGCGATCGCGGGCCAGGGGACCTGCTGAAGCGATGCGAGCGCAACCGCGCAGGCGAACGAAACGATCGAGGCGAGGAGCACGCGGTCCATGCCGCGAGCCTAGCAATGCCGAATATGAAAAAGCTGGAGACTACTTCCCCGCGTCCATCGCGCGGTTGGCGAGCTCGTCCGCGTCCCGGTTCTTCTCGCGGTACACGTGCTCGAACGCGACGGCGCCGAAGGAGCGCGCGAGCAGGTTCTTCACCTCGAGGTACCGAGGGACGAGGTTCGGGTGCTTCACCTTGTACGCGCCCTTCAATTGCTCGATGACGAGCTTCGAGTCCATGCGGATCGTGAGCGGTGCACTCTTCAATATATCCTCCGGGTATTCCTCGACGAGCTTCTTCAAGCCCCGGAGAACCGCCTCGTATTCCGCGATGTTGTTGGTCGCAACGCCGAGATAGTCAGAGACCTCGACGACGCGCTTGCCGAGACTATCGAATACGACGGCGCCGGCGCCGGCGGGCCCCGGATTCCCGCGCGCGCCACCGTCCGCGTAGAGGGTGAATTGCATGGGCCTAGCATAGCAGAAGGGCGCTCGTCATGGACGAGCGCCCCGTAACGCCCTGCTCGCTTCCCCTAGAGGAGCGCCCTGATGTCCGCGTCGACCGCTTCGATCGAACGGTTCGAATCGATCCGCCGAAGGGTTCCCGCGGCCTCGAAGATTGGGATCGCGGGAGCGGTGAGCTCCTCATAGATCCTGAGGCGCCGATCGATCTGCTCGAGCGAGCCGTCATCCTCACGGCCCGCATTGCGGCCGAGCAGCCGTGATCGGGCCACCTCGTCAGGGAGCTCGAGGAGCACGACGAGATAGCCCCACCCGAACCACTCATGCACGCTGTTGAACTCCTTAGCCTGCGGCGGGGTCCGCCCGAATCCATCGAAAACGGTGCCGCGCGCAGAATCGGGCCCCATGAGTTGCCCCATGAGAAGGTAGGTCATGAACGGGTCGAGCACGAGGCCGCCACTCTTGAGGACGTCACGGACACGTTCGCCGATGTCGTCGGTACGAGCGGTGAGCGTCCGGAAGTACTCACCGCTCGAGACGTGCGACCGATGGGTCGCTTGGGCAAGCCGGATTCCCTGCGTGCCCTTCCCTGATCCCGGCTTCCCGAGGAACAGGACATTCCTGATGACGCGCATGGCGGGCCCTTCCCTGTTGATCCGGGCACAGGATGACTAAGATCCTACTTAATGTCAACGATGCGCAGCCGCACGGGGGAACGCCTCGAGAAGGTATCCCGCTCGAGGTGCGCAAGCAGCGATGCGCGCTCGCCGGCGACGAGCTTCAGACACTGCACGCCGAGCTCCCGTTTTGCATAGAAACAAATGGCCTCCACCGTCTCCGATTCGAATTCGTCCCGCAGGATCCGGAGGCGCAGGTGCTCGCCTGCCTTTCCGAACCAGGACACTTCCTGGATCTGCACCTGATGCAGCGCGAACGCGGGTTTCTCATTTCCCATTCCAAAGGGCGCGAACTTCTCGAGTGAGAGAAGAAGCCGCGCCGATACGTCTGCAGGCGCAAGATGCTGGTCTGCACGCGACTCATCGGTAGTATGTGCGGGAAGTTGCGCGAGCGCCGTAACGAGCCGCTCCTGCAGATGCGGCACCTGCTCAGCGGAGATGGAGAAGCCGCCGGAAGCGGCATGCCCGCCGAACTCGAGGAACGCATCGGGCGCCGCATGCATGAGCGCGTTCACGCTCACCTTCCCGCCGGCGCGGCAGGAGCCCTTCAGCGTTTCATTCCCCTCGCGGCCCCAGAGGAAGACCGGTCGGCCGTACTCTTCCGCGATGCCGTTGGCAACGAGGCCGAGCAGGCCCGGACGCCATTCGGGATTCCCGAGCACGATGACCGGGGGCAATTCGCCCTCGAGCTTCCGCATCTCGAGCTTCTCATGCGCCTCGCGCGTGATGGCGCCGGCGGCCGCGCGTCGTGAGCGGTTCGCGGCCTCGAGCTTCTTCGCGAGCTCGTCCGCTTCTCCCTCATCGGTCGTAGTGAAGAGGCGGAAGGCATCGCGCGGATCGCCCATCCGGGACGCCGCGTTCACCCGTGGAGCTATCATGAAACCGACGTCGTCCTCGGTGATGCGCCGCTGGTCGACCCGCGCGACCTTGCAGAGCCGCTGGAGCCCGATGCGCGGCGACTTGCGCATCACGAAGAGCCCGTACTTCGCGATGACCCGGTTCTCCCCGCGAAGCGGCACCATGTCCGCGATGGTCGAGAGCCCCGCCATGTCGAGGAGCCACTTCTCCCACCCGAGCGGAATCTGGTCGCGCCCGTCAAAGCCATGCTGGAGCGTAGCGCATACGAGCTTCCACGCGAGCCCGCCGCCGCAGAGCTCCTTGAAGGGATACGGCTCGTCCGCGCGCGCCTTCGGGTCCACGACCGCGTACGCAGGCGGGAGCTCCCCCGAAGGAAGATGGTGGTCGGTGACGATCACCTCCATACCGAGTTCGTTCGCGCGGAGAACCGCATCGGTATCGACGATGCCCACGTCGACCGTGACGACGAGCGTCGTTCCTTCCTTGGCGAGCTTCTCGATGCCCGGGATGTTCACCCCGTACCCCTCATCGTGCCGGTGCGGAATGTAGTTCGTGAAATTCGCGCCGGCCTTCTTGAGAAAATCGTGCAACACGACGGCGCCCGGGATGCCGTCGCAGTCGTAATCGCTCCAGACGGTGATCCGCTCCTTAGTGGAGATCGCGCGCGCGAGTCGCTCCGCCGCCTTCGGCATATCCGTCATGAGCATCGGATCGTGGATGTGTTCGTCGTAGGAGGGCGCGAGGAACGCTTCGGCCTCTTCCTCGCAGGTGATGCCCCTGCGCGCCAGGAGCGCGGCCGTGAAATCGTCATAGGCGCTAAGCGCATCGCGCAGCGTATCGTCGAGAACGTCGTGGAGCGGGAACATCGTGGGGAGATTGTATCAGAAGCAGTCCGCGGTATGCTGTGCGGCATATGGAACGCACCATCTTCGAGAAGATCGTCGCCCGGGAGATACCGGCGAACATCGTGTATGAGGACGAGGAGACCCTCGCCTTCCTCGATATCGCGCCGAACAATCCCGGCCATACCCTCGTCATCCCGAAGGCCCATTCGCGCAACCTCCTCGATATCTCCGAAGAGTCCTGGCTCGCGGTTATGCGGGCTGTCCGGAAGCTCGCGCCCATCATCAAAGAAGCCGTCGGGGCCGACGGCATTAACCTCGCGATGAACAACGAACCGGCGGCCGGACAGATTGTGTTCCACACACACGTGCACATCATCCCGCGGCACGAGGGCGACGGCTTCACGCACTTTCCTGCGGGCGAGTACGGCGAGGGCGAAGCCAGCGCGATCGC
>DASPKG010000081.1:0-6820 GCA_035628215.1 Minisyncoccota bacterium | reverse complement strand
AGACCCGCGAGCACATCCTGCTCGCGAAGCAGGTCGGTGTGCCGCGCCTCATCGTCTTCCTCAACAAGGTGGACATGGTGGACGACAAGGACATGGTGGACCTCGTTGAAGAGGAGATCCGCGAGCTCCTTACGAAGCAGGGCTTCGACGGCGCAAACACGCCGGTTATCAAGGGCTCGGGCCTGAAGGCGCTTGAGGCAACCTCGGCAGACGACGAGTGGGCGCTCAAGGTCAAGGAGCTCGTCGATACGATGGACACCTACTTCCCGGATCCGGTTCGCGAGACCGACAAGCCGTTCCTCATGGCCATCGAGGACATCTTCTCGATCGAGGGTCGCGGCACCGTCGTGACGGGCCGCATCGACCGCGGCATCGCGAAGGTCGGCGAGGAAGTCGAGATCGTGGGCCTCAAGGACACCGTCAAGACGACCATCACCGGTATCGAGATGTTCAACAAGCAGCTCCAGGAGGGTATGGCAGGCGACAACGCCGGCATCCTGCTTCGCGGAACGAAGAAGGAGGACGTGCATCGCGGCCAGGTGCTCGTGAAGCCAGGCTCGATCACCCCGCACACCGAGTTCGAGGCAGAGGTGTACATCCTCTCGAAAGACGAGGGTGGCCGCCACACGCCGTTCTTCTCGGGCTACAAGCCGCAGTTCTATGTCCGCACCACGGACGTGACCGGCGAGGTGACCCTTCCGGACGGCAAGGAGATGGTGATGCCGGGCGACACGGTGACCTTCAAGGTCAAGCTCACCGCCCCGATCGCCATGGAAGAGCAGATGCGATTCGCGATTCGCGAGGGCGGCAAGACGGTGGGTGCCGGTGTGGTGACGAAGATCACCGCATAAGGTATCATTCACACATCGCACCTTGACTCGTATGGCAACCGCAACCAAGAAAGTCGCAAAGAAGAAGGCTCCTGAGGCAGGCCCTGCCGCAGAGTCCAAGCTGCGCATCCGCGTGCGCGCCTACGAGCACAAGATCCTCGACCTCTCGGTGAAGCAGATCATGGATACGGCGAATCGCTTCGATGCGAAGATCGTCGGCCCCATCCCGCTCCCGACCGAGGTGAAGCGCTGGACCGTGAACCGCTCGACTTTCGTCCATAAGGATGCGCGCGAGCAGTTCGAGATGCGCATCCACAAGCGCCTCATCGACATCATGTCGCCGAACCCCAAGGTGATCGAGGCTCTCACGAACCTCAACCTTCCCTCGGGAGTCACGATTGATGTGAAAATGGTGTAAGGATCGAAAAGGCAAAACGCCCCGAGCGATCGGGGCGTTTTGCTTTTAAGGGAAGTGCGATAGTGTCGAAACAGAGGAGAGCAGCACATGTACATCACCATTGATCGGCTCGCCGAGGAAGACCTCCTCAGCCGCGCTCAGCTCCTGAACTACCTCACCGAGGCCTGGAAGGAGCCAAGGGAAGAGATCGCTGCGAACTACATCCGCCCATCGTTCACCGAGAGCCTGCCCGACGTTTTCATCGCGTTCACCGATCGAGGCGACGTCGCTGGGCACGTCATGTTGGTCATCGAGGAGAAGTGGTACCTCGGGATCGATGGGGAGCCCTGGATCTGCGGCCTCTACGTGCCGGAGGAGTACCGGGGCCAGGGTGTTGGCCGCCGGCTCATGGAGACCGCCGAGAACGCCTGTCGCCGGCACGGCTTCAACCACCTCTATCTCGACACCGCGGGCGCTCGCGACTACTACCTTCGGCTCGGTTGGGAAGAGTACGGAGAAGCTTGGTGGCAAGCGCAGGGTAAGACGGTGACCGTCATGCGCAAGCAGGTCATGGTGGATCGCATCCGCCGCCGTCAATTCCGACGCTCTGCGTAAATCCACACGCAGGCGCCACGGGCCGCCCCACGGGCGGCCCGTTTTAGCGTGTGGTACCATGCCGCCCAGCAACCCTTGATGGAGACGGACGATGGGTAAGGTGACAGGTCTTTTTATCGCCGCGAAGCCCGGCGATCCGATGCGGACCGTCGAGGCGGTGCGAGCGTTCTTCAACCTCGGTCTCGAAGGCGACCGGTACCACTACGGCAGGAAGCACGGCGACGAGGTTTGCCATGGGGTAACCCTCTTCTCCGAAGAGGCGCACACCAAGGCGAACGCAGCGCTCATCCACCGAGGCATTGGGCCTTACGGCCCGCACGAGATCCGACGGAACATCATGATCGCCGGGATCGAGGACATGACCGTGCTCGTCGGCAAGGATTTTTCCGTCGGCTCGGTGCGGATGCGGGGCATTGAGCCCTGCGAGCCGTGCATGCGGCCCGCGAGACTCCTCGAACGGGGCGACGGCGCGTTGTTCATGATCAACTTCGCGGGCCGTGCCGGGATCCGGGCGCAGGTTCTCACCGACGGAGAGATCCGTCTCGAGGATGAGGTGCGAGGGGCGTGATTGGGGCGGTCTCTTTCCGGGACCGCCCCGCACCATGCATGTATATAAAGCGATAGGGCTCCGCGGTACGAAACCGCGGAGCCCCCGGCAGAGCTGTCCAAACGACCCGATCTAGTCGTCCTTGACCGGCCCCACGAAGCCGACGGGCTGAACTCCATTGAAGGGGTCGCCAGTCACCCACTTGGGTTCCAACATGGAACTAACCTCCTTTCGGTCAGGTTCCCCTGACGTCCGGACTATACCACCTGCATTTGCAATCCATGAAGCCCTCGTGTAGAGTGCCTACACGCTACGTACGGCATACGGCCGGACCAATGGTACGGAAGGGACCCCCTCCCGCGCTGTTGCAGGCGCGGATTCAACTTTTTATGAAATTCCTCATCGCCAAGAAGGGCCGCATGACCCAGATCTTCGATACCGACGGTCGGGTGTTTGCCGGTACCGTCCTGAAGACCACCCCGATGACCGTGACCCAGGTGAAGACGCCTGATACAGACGGCTACGCAGCCGTTCAGGTGGGCTTTGGCACGCAGAAGGAGTCTCGCCGCGGCAAGGCGGTCTTGGGCCATACCAAGGGCAAGGCATACGAGACCCTGAAGGAGTTCCGCACCGAGGCAGGGGAGCTTACGGTCGGTTCGGAGGTATCCGCGGACACCTTCTCGGAAGGGGATGTGGTCGAGGTCTCGGGCACCGTGAAGGGACGCGGGTTCGCGGGCGTGGTGAAGCGCCACGGCTTCCATGGCGGTCGCCGCTCGCATGGCCAGAAGCACTCCGAGCGCGAGCCGGGCTCGATCGGTGGCGGTGGCCGCGCTGGTGGCCGGGTCATCAAGGGCATGCGCATGGCCGGCCGCATGGGCGGCAACCGCATCACGGTGAAGAACCTCAAGGTGCTGAAGGTCGATGCAGCTAGCGGCGAGATCATCATCTCGGGCGCGGTGCCGGGTGCCCCGGGCTCGCTGGTCGAGATCGTCGCGAAGTAATTTCAATACCATGGCACCAGTAAAGAAAACCGTCGCGAAGAAGGCTCCTGCTAAGAAGACTGTTGCAAAGGCACCAGCGGCTAGCGAGGCGCCCGTCTATACCATGGCGGGCGAGTCGGCAGGCACCGTTTCGCTTCCGGCGGAACTCTTCGCCCAGCCTTGGAAAGCGGACCTCGTGCACCAGGTGGTAGTCGGCATGCAGGCGAACGCACGCCCGACGGTCGCGAACACGAAGTTCCGCGGCGAGGTCTCTGGCGGCGGCAAGAAGCCCTGGAAGCAGAAGGGCACCGGCAGGGCCCGCCACGGCTCCAACCGCTCCCCGATCTGGGTGGGCGGCGGCACGACCCACGGCCCCCGCGCCGAGCGTGTCTACGCCGTGAAGATCAACCGTAAGATGCGCTCGGCGGCACTTGCCTCCGTCCTGTCCCGCAAGCTCCGCGATGGCGAGGTGATCTTCGTGGACTCCCTCACCTTCGCAGCGCCGAAGACCAAGGACGCGAAGGCGGCGCTCGTTGCGGTCGCCGCCGCAGCCGGCAAGCCCGAGCTCGTCACCAAGTGGAAGAACGCCGCGGTCGTCGCGTTCGCGAAGAAGGATGCGGCAGCCGAGAAGTCCTTCCGGAACATGGGCAACCTCATCACCGAGGAGGTGCGGAACCTCAACCCGGTCGATCTCGTCACTAAGAAGTTCCTGGTGATCGAGAACCCGAAGGAGGCGCTCCCCGTGCTCGCATCCCGCCTCACTAAGTAATACGCGTATGGCACTCTTTTCATCCGACACCAAGAAGCAGAAGGCCGCGAAGGCGCCCACGGTCCGCCGCGGCGCCCTGCACCCGGAGGACGCACGCATCGCCAACGTGCTCAAGAATCCCTGGTTCTCCGAGAAGGCCCTGATCGGCACCGAAAACGGCGTCTACGTGTTCGAGATACCGCCTGCGGTCACGAAGCACGACGTCATGAACGCGATCGCGAAGACGTACAAGGTAACCCCGGTGAAGGTGAACATCGTGAACCTCCCCGCGAAGAAGAAGGCGATGCGCACCAAGCGCGGCGTGGGTACCCGCGCCCGCCGCCACAAGGCCTATGTCTACCTCAAGAAGGGCGAGACCATCGCGTTCACCTAAGCCCTGACCTATGAAATCCTTCAAGCCAACCACCAAGAGCCGTCGCCAGATGACCGTCGTCACCTACAAGGGTGTCCTGTCGGGCGACAAGCCGATGAAGAGCCTTCTTTCAACGAAGAAGAACCGCGCCGGCCGCAACAACGCGGGCCGCATCACGACCCGCCACCAGGGCGGGGGCCATAAGCGCCGCCTGCGCGATGTCGACTTCTCGTACAACAAGAAGGACATCCCGGCGCGTATCGAGACCGTCGAGTACGACCCGTACCGCACGGGGTTCATCGCCCGCGCCCTGTTCGCCGACGGCGAGCGCCGCTACGTGCTGGCACCCAAGGACACCAAGGTGGGCGATACCTTCATCGTCTCGGAGACGGCACCGATCAAGCAGGGCAACCGCATGCCGCTCGGGAAGATCCCGTCGGGCACCTTCGTGTACAACATCGAGCTGCAGCCGGGCGCCGGCGCCCGCATCGCCCGCTCCGCCGGCAACTACGCCGAGATCGTTGCGCATGACGCCGGGTACGCGCAGCTCAAGATGCCGTCGACCGAGATCCGCAAGATCTCCGACCTTGCCTGGGCGTCCATCGGCGCCGTCGGGAACGAGGAGCAGCGCCTCGTGAACTACGGCAAGGCCGGCCGTTCGCGCTGGAAGGGCATCCGCCCGACGGTGCGCGGTACCGCCATGAACCCAGTGGATCACCCGCACGGCGGCGGTGAGGGTCGCCAGGGCCGCGGTCTGCGGCGTGCCAAGAGCATGTGGGGCAAGCCCACCGGCAAGGGCCAGAAGACCCGTACGCCGAAGAAGTATTCAAACAAGTTCATCGTGGCTCGCCGGAAGGTCGGCAAGAAGCGAGGATAATCAAAAAGCTCCCCTCCGGGAGCTTTTTGATTAGGAGAGCTATACTAAGAATCATATGACTGACCAGGTCGCGAAGAATCTGGAAACAATCGGGGTAGTGAATGTCATGTATCCGAACGCACTGCGAACCGCGGTCGAGCAGGCGGTTGCGTCGTGGAAAGATTTTTGCGCGCTCCCTGAAAAGGTGCGCGCCAAGTTTCCGTATAATCCGGGCGAAGGCATGGGGGTCGGGTATGAAATCAAGAAGACACCAGGCGCGACCCTTGATCTAAAAGAAGATTTCCATCTTACGCTCGCCTCGAGGGAGTGGCTGCTTGAGACCGCGGCTACGTGCGATGAACCGACTATCCTGAAATTCGTGACGGATGCCGAATCGCTCATCAGTATCATGCGGCCAACCGTGGAGGGATTTGCCGAAGTGATTGAACAAAATTTCGATCTTGCGGACTTCGCGAAGGATATCGCTGGGAACTCCGACTGGTGGTTTATCCGCTTCCTGCATTACTTCGGCAACCGGGAAGAAGGGGAAGAAATCGCTACGGCGCATGTCGATAAAAGCGCATTCACCCTCCATCTGTACGAGAGTCATCCAGGCCTGCAGCATCTTACGTACGAGGGGAATTGGGAGGATATGCCGGTATCGGAAGGCGAAACAGCCATTATTCCCGGCATGCGCCTTCAGTACCGCTCGGACAACCGGTTGCGGGCGACCTGCCACCGTGTCGTAGCGACAAAGACCACAGCACAGGAGGGGCGATACTCTGCGGTCTGTTTCATTCATCCGAAGAACACGCCGGTCTATGACAAGGCACGAGCGGGGCGTCTACAGGAGTTTGCTCCCGGCTTTAACTACACGATGTCGCTCGAGGAGTTCAGAAATCTATTTACGGTGCCCGATATTCGGGCTTGAGGATATCGTCGAGCCATCCGAGCGGGATATCCAGATACTGCGGACCCGCCGCGTATGCAGCGACCTGGTACGGCGGGAAGATGATGGTGAGCGTGCTGCCCTCGGTCGTCCAGTTGGCGAAGTTCTGCTCCGTCGGCTCGGTCCCGGCGACGATGGAGTCATAGTTGGCGAATTCACCCATTTCCTTCGGGAGCTCGCGCCGCGCGATCGTACTCAATTCCTGCAGGTAGGGAGTGCCGGGCAGGAAGAGATCGGCGAGGGCAAGCTCGGCGCCGGTCTCGCGGTCGAAGTTGAAGGTCTTGAAGAAGGTGTTGGGGTGCGCCCCGAACGTATCCATGGTGATGGTGTAGACATAGGAATCGATGGAGGAGGGGACCCCGAGCATCACGTTCACCCCATAGGTGATGGTGAGGCTCTGCTTTCGATCGGTGGTGTATCCGAGAAAGCGTGCCTCGTCTGGAGTAAGCGTGTCGAATCTGCCGTCCTGCTTGAATTGCGCCACCGTTTGCGTAAGCCACCCTTCTACAATTGCGCGCCCGTTTT
>DASPKG010000080.1:0-5207 GCA_035628215.1 Minisyncoccota bacterium | reverse complement strand
GAGCGCCTGCTGCGGATGCGGCTTCTCGATGATTGGGGGCGGCACCGGTGCCTCATGCGCGGGCATGGGAGGTGGAAGCGGCTGCGGCGGAGGCGCTGAGGGCGGCGGAATCGGACGAGGAGGCGCAAGCGGCGTTGCATTCGGCGCTTCTGCCCATCCGGGAGGAACGGGGTGCGCGACCCGGAGCGGATCCACCCCGCTCTTAAGCGCCTGCATATCCCGGGACATGGTGTGGATGACGCGGGATTGCGCGTCTGTGTGCGGAACCTCTCGCGGAGGTGGCGGCGGTGGTACCGGCATCTCGATATGCGGCGGAGGTGGCGGGGCCGGGCGCGGCGGAGGCGTTGGGGGCACTTGGCCCGGCAGATTAGCGGGCGGAGCCACCTGCTTAGGCGCTTGCGGCTTCTCCAATGCCTGCATGACGTGCGGGGGCGGCAGGATCTGGATCGGCGCGGACGGGAGCGGACTATATATAGGTACGGGCGTTCGGGCAGCCGGAGCGCTAGGGGGCACGGGAGGTGTCGGTCGAGGCTCGGGCGGCTTCTGTGTCTGCTCCTGCTTGCGGATACGCATAAATATCTCCGTATTCACATCGCCCACGAGTGCCTTGAGTTTCTCCTCGGGCACTCCCCCCTCTTTGAGGGACATGACGAATTCCTCGGGTGTCGATTGTCCGAGCAGCAGCAGCAGGAGCTCGCTCTCGAGCACGCCGCCCTGGTCGATATGGAGCTGATGCCGCTGCATGAGCCGCTCGGTCGCCTGCGGAAGCTCATTCAGCACGAAATCGCGAACCGGCGCAGGCGCCTGACGCAGGAGCCGCGATACACTCTCGAAAAAATCTTTATCCTCCATAGTCCTTAGTGCGTATCATCCGGCTTTGCGCCTGCATCCTTCGGAGCGTCTGCGTCTGCGTCCGCTTCGCCGCCGTCCTTATCATCCTTGACGCTCTTCTTGAAATCGTCGAGCGCCTTATCGATCTTGCTCTTCCCGCGATTCTTCTTAATCGTCTTCTTGGCCTCATGATCGGCGTGCGTGCCTACGGAGAACCACGGGTACCAATTGTTCTCCAGGCCGACGTTGAGATACGTATCGGTCTTCTGCTGGTCCGCCCAATCATTCCAGTATTTAAGGCGTGCCTCGAGCTTCTTCAATCGATCCTTAAGGTCCAGGCCCTCTTTATCATTGTTCCTCTTGTGATACCTATCAAGCGCCTCGTTGAATTCCTTGCGGGCCTGTTCGAGCGCGGCCTTATCGGTGCCCAGTCGTGCCTGGGCGACCTTCAGTCGCGCCGCTTCAAGCTCCGCGAATTCCTTCGCCCGGCGGTCTTCGAGCTCCTGCTTCACCGCGTCGCGCTCCTTCTCGACCTCCTTCGCGTTCGCTTTCTGCTCACCCGTCGCCTTGAGCTTCTTTTCGTATTCGACGCGGTCCTTCTCCGCCTGCTCCTCGATGCCATGGATGCCGTGCGCAACCGCTTTACTTGGCTTGCCGAAGTCCAGATGCGCGCCCTTCCCGAGCGTGGTGGCGACGCCGCGCACGCTCAAGTTCGATTTCGAAGTCTTCTCCAGCAGGCCGGAAATATTCCGGGCAGAGGTGCCGGGGATGCCGAAGATCCTGCGGTCTTTTTGGCCCCACGGCGAGGAACGAATGGCTTCGGCGGCCTTGCCGGCGTAGCGCCCAGCAGTCCTTCGCGCCACGAACCCATACGTCCCCAGCACCGCCCCGCCCGCGGTCCTCGTCGCGAAATCCGCGCCCATCGCTCCCATGTTCTTGGCGACCACGAGCGCCATGACCATGAACCCGATCACCACCGCGAAGATGACGAAGATCTGCGGCGCGTTCGTGCTCCCCTCGACGAGAGCGACCGCGAAGGAACGATTGGAATTCGTGCCCGCAAGCCCCTCGACGATCTTGAGGCTGATGAGCACCATGAGCAGGTAAATCGGCGCAAAGAACGCGTTCGACAGGAGCAGCTTCCACCACCGGTTCGCGAATTCCTGGAGCGGCGGCACCGCCATGCCCGCGAACCCGATCGGCGAAAGCACCATGAGTAGGCAGAGCATGACGGCGCGTATCACGAGCATGATGGCCCCGGCGAGGAGCACGACCGCGGTTATCGTAACGAAGATGATGAGCCCGATGTATACGGGCGCTGCGCGATCGGAATTGAGGGCGAAATCCTTCGCGCCCTGGACCGAGAAGATGCTCGAGATGCCGGCCATCTGGATGACCTGTCCGGCGATGCCGTTGTTCGCGCAGGCCTCCCGCGGGGTGAGCCCGGTGCGCACATCGACGGTGTCGTTTGCGGTGGTACAGCCCGAGAGCCCCGCCTGCGCGGTAAAGACCGCCGCGAAGCTGTTCGAGACGTCGATGACGATCTGGGCCGCAAAGAGGCTGAAATTGAGGAGGACCGCGAAGATGATGAGGCGCGGGAGCGCCTTGCGCGCGCTGTATTCATCCAGCGCATGCGTATTTAAAATGGTCGCGAGCCCCATGAAGATGAATGCGAACAAGAGCAGGATGTTCCCGATGTCTCGCAGGATGCCCCAGGCGATGAGCATGCCTTCGGAGGTGCCGAATGTGCTGCCGAACTCGAAGATGGTCTTGATCACCACCCAGTTGAAGAGCCCGCCCACGATCCAGAGGATGAAGCTCGCGAGCGTAAGCAGAGCAAGCGCGAGCCCGCCCACGATCCAGCCCATGAACAATCCGAGTGCCTTGGCGACACATTCCCCGATATCGAAGGTGCCGCCGGTGATGCTGCAGCTCTTTGGCTCCGGCTTCGGCTGTGTGACGCTGCGTGTCCCTACCCCCGCGCTGTTCAGGGTGTCCGTAACCTGCGCTCCCGTGACCCCGCCCGTCCCGAGGCCAGAAGTCACCGTGGTGGTGGTATCTCCAGTCGCCTCACCGGTCGAGGTGGTTGCCCGACACGAGGTCGTTAACTTCCCATCTCTGCTTCCGTACGTCGAGTACTCGCAGCGGCAGGTGCCAAGTGCCGTACTCGTCCCTTCAGGGCAGGTTGACTGCGCCTGCGCGACTGAGGGCGCCGCGATCAGTATGGAAAAAAGAACGACGACGATCACCGCGGCGATCTTCGCAATCCGGTAGACCTCTGGAGCGGAGAGCAGCGTCATAGGCTAACTCGATGGGCAGCTCCGCAACCCCGCGATCACCGTTAACTGCTGCCGCAACGACCCGTCGCCTTCCGCAGAAGACGTTTGCGCAGCCGCAACCTCCTCGTCGCTTGGCATGAGCGTGCCCACCTGCTCGAGAGTCGCACCCGCCTTAAGCGCCTTACGAACGCCCTCAACGCGCGTTTTCGCCTCAACAGCGCTCTTGAGCGCGTTCTGTGCCGCCGCTGACTGCGGGCAATTCTTCGAGGCCGCGGTCGCCGCCTCGCCGATGAGCCGCCAGCCGGACTCGAATGCCGCAAGCTTCGCCTCGACGGCCGGGTCGATCTGGATCGTGGGCGGCCTCCCCTGCAGATCAGGCAGGGTCGCCTGATCTATGAATGAGCGGCCGCCGCCGCTTGAAGGCGCGGAGATCCCGAGGAGGCCGGTCTTACCCACCACCTGCGTGATGAGCTGCTGGAAGAGCGCCGCGACGACCTCGTCGATCTCGTCCGCAGTGATGAGACCCTCCATACCCTTCGGAACCGCGTTATTGAATGCCGATTCGATGACCGTTCCCGGAGTCTTGATGCCGTACTCAAGGCACCCTTCCTCGTCCGCAAGCTGCGCATTGCTCGCCGCGACGAGCTCGTTAAGATCGGTATCAAGGCCGCCCGCGTACGAGTTCGCGAATGCCGCGGAATCCCCTGCCGCGGTCCTCGCACAGTCGCCGCGCCAGGACATGAATCCCTGCCCCCAGTTGAGTTCGGTGATGCGGCGGCCACCTGCAGAGGCAAGCCGGCTATCGAGCTCCTGCTGCGCGAGCTGTAGTGCGGTGTATGGATTGTTCTGCGCGTTCATCACCGTCGAGAACCATGCGGAGAGGCCGCCCTGGGAGAAGTTGCCGTTCAGGAAGTCGACCGGGTTGGTGCTGTATTGATTGAGGGTATACGGATTGCGGATGTAGAAGGCGCCGCCGGTCGAGAGGTAGTAGTGGGTGCGCAGCGCGGTCGCGATCTCGTCGCGGTAGGGCGACTCGATGACCTCATTGGTGATCTCATCGAAGAACCGCGCGGCGTACGCATCGCCGAGCCGGAGCAGGTTCTGCCGGAGGTCGGTCGCAAACGCCGGCGAACCCTGGAATCCCGAGTTGATCCAGTTCACGAGGCTCTTGGTCATCGTGGAGATGGCGGTCTTCGCGAGCACCCAGGCAATCCCGTCGAGGCTGAACGCGCCGCCCAGGAGCCCCGCCTCCTTGAGGCGCAGCTGCATGAGGGCCTCGTACTCAAGCGGCGAATGCACGATGAGCTGCGCGTGCGCGCTGCGCGGGAAGGCGCCGGCCATGGTCGGCAGCATGATGAGGAGGGCGAGGGTGAGAGCGAGCGTTTTGCGGGAGAGGTTGTTCATACGCTATGGCGCGGGCTGCGTGAGGATGCGATTGGCGCCCGCTGCCGCTTCAACAAACGCGCTCCCCTGCCCGGTTACCGTGACGCCCTCGGCGACGAACACCGCGTTGAGCGCCTGATACGCGCGCGCGAGATCACCCTCGTACTGCTGGTATCCGCCGATCCCGAGCAGGGCACGGATCGGGTCGCCCTCGACCGCGGCGAGGTCTCCGGTCGCCAGGCCCATATTGAAGAGCGCGTTCACGAAGGCGAGGTGGGCCGCTGCCGCCTCTTCCGGCGCCCGCACCTTGATGAGCGCGCGGGCGACACGCCTATATCCCTCGGAGACCTTCTCGAGCTTCGCGAGGCTGTCCGCATCATTGTTCTGGATGGCGAGCGCGAAGTAGTCGAGGTCGGGCTTATCGGCGGCGTAGGCATTGCCGATCATTGCCGCCTCGACCGCCGCTGCGTACGAAACGAGCGCGTCGCGTCCTGATCCGCTAACCGTTACGTCCCGTCCGGAGAATTCAGGCGACGCATCGCGGGAGGCCTGGAGGTCGGCAACCGCATCCTTGATGAAATTCAACATCTCTTCTTCCGTCGGCGGAGCGGTCCCGCGCGTCGAGATGTATTGCGCAAGGAATTTCTGCGAGAAGCGCTCGGTGAGTGAGGAAGGCGCGGCGGCCGTACCCGGGAAATCCGTGTCCGACTTCTT
>DASPKG010000079.1:0-2374 GCA_035628215.1 Minisyncoccota bacterium | reverse complement strand
CCCGCCTACGGCTACTATTCCATGACCGCAAGCCACGCCAAGGCGGTCGAGCAGGCGGGGCGGCCCCGCGAGTCGATCGTCGTCGCCGACAACGGCATGGTGATCGATATCGTGGACGGCGAGAAGCTCGAGATCCACAAGCAGATGGTGCCGTCGGCTCCGCTTGTGGTCGACGGCTTCTCGATCGGCGACATGCAGGAGGTCGTGATCCGCGACCGCCAGATGCTCGCGAAGGACGGCATGTTCGTCATCATCGCGACGGTGAACCTGAAGACGGGCAAGCTCCGCAAGTCCCCGGACATCATCTCCCGCGGCTTCGTGTACCTGCGCGAGAGCCAGGATATGTTGAACCAGGCCCGGCTCCTCATCAAGAAGACGGTCGAGGATTCGACCAAGGGCATGAACCCCGTCGACCTCGACTACGTGAAGAACGCCCTCTCCGATACGATGGCGGGCTATCTCTTCGCGCGCACGAACAAGGCGCCGATGGTGATCCCGGTATTGATCGGGGTGTAGCACGACTGATCGCGATGAAGCCGCCGCGCATTTCGCGCGGCGGCTTCATTCATTGTTCAGTACGAATGATACAATTTTCAGTACATGCAACCCCAGAAAGTACTCTGGCTCGGCAACTTCTTCTCCGCCGCGCATTTCTTCCTCATCGTGCTGGTGGTAGGTCCCTACCTGACCACCTTCCTCGGCGCCGAGGCCGCGGGGCTCGTGGTGTCGGTGGGCGCGATCATTACCCTGCTGCTCTTCCCCCTCATGCCGGCCTTGGTCGCCAAGAAAGGGGCCAAGAAGCTCGCGGTCGGGCTCGGATTCCTGCAGGCCGTGGTCCTCACCGTCCTCGCCGGGAACCCAACGGCCGCGGTCGCGATCGTCTGCGTGGCGCTCGCCTGCGCCATCTCGCCTCTGATCGCCTACCAGCTCGACCTCCTCCTCGAAGCCACCGTCAAGGAAGAGGGTGAGACCGGGCGCATCCGCACCGCCTTCATCACGGCGGGCAACATCGCGCTGCTTGCGGCGCCATTGATCATCGGGCTCGCGCTCAACGGCACCGACCGCTACGATTTCGCCTTCTTCGCCGCCGCGATCTCGCTCACGCCGTTCATCATGCTCTTCCTCGTTGAGAAGCTCCCGGAGGGAGCGCCGCCCAGGCCCTCGAAGCTGCGGGCCACCGCGACCTGCATGTTCCGCGATCCGGATATGCGGGCGGTCGCGCTCGGCAGCGGCACGCTCCAGGTCTTCTTCCATCTCGCTCCGCTCTATGTCCCTATCTACCTCCATACCGTGCTCGGCATGCCCTGGGACCAGCTCGGGTGGATGTTCGCGATCGCGGTCCTTCCCTTCATCCTCTTGGAGTACCCGGCCGGGTACCTCGCGGACCGCTACCTCGGGGACCGCAAGCTTCTCGTGACGGGCTTCGTGATCATGGGGCTCTCGTTCGCGTCCTTAGCGCTCGTGACCGCCGCAACCCCCGTCTACCTCATCCTCCTCGTGATGCTGCTCACCCGCGTGGGCGCAGCGCTTGCGGAGGCCATGGTGGAGGGGCACTTCTTCCGCCGGGTTACGGAGCGCGACGCCAGCACGGTCTCCGTCTTCCGCATGATGCGGCCAGGCGGCGCTCTCATCGCACCCATCATGGGCAGCCTCCTGCTTGTCTTCGGGGGCTACTCGATGCTCTTCGTGGTGATGGGCCTCGCGATCGCACTCGTCGGCTCCGTGAGCGCGCTTGCGATGCGCGACGTGCGCTACGACGCCACCGAGAACCTCGTCCCGGCTCTCTCCACGAGCCCCTCCTCGACGAGCGCGGCGAGCGCCTGAAGGAGCTGCGCTTCTCGCTCGCGTCCGAGTAGTGGCGCGAGCTTTGCCTTGGTCTTCGGGCCGCTAAGGAGCGCCTTCAAGATCGCGCCGCGGGCTTCCCGATTCGAGCCCTTGAAGGCCGCCTGCTTCGTGTATCCCTTCGCGCGTGCGTTGATGCGTACTCCGCTGCGCTTCAGGTACGAGCCGTAGTCCATGAGCGCGGCGTACCACTCGCGCGCTCGTCCCTTCGGATGCACCCTCTCGAGCACCGCGAGCACTTCCCCGTCCGAGACGATCCCCTTCCTCTGGAAGAAGTGATGGGTGATGACGGTGCGGATGTTGGTTTCTATGAAAATCCCGTCGGCGTTGTCCGCGAACGCGGCGACCGCGCGTGCGGTATACGGCCCGATGCCCGGAAGCGTCCGGAGCGTCTCGGCGTCCCGTGGCATCTTGCCTTTGTAGGTCCGCACCACCTCCTTCGCCGCCGCATGCAGCAGCTTCGCCCGCCGGTTGTAGCCGAGCCCCTGCCAGGCTTTGAGTATTGCGGACAGTGGTGCAGCGTCAAGCTTCT
>DASPKG010000078.1:0-9244 GCA_035628215.1 Minisyncoccota bacterium | reverse complement strand
AGTTGATGCGGTCGACGATGTCCACGCCGCCGACCACCGTCGCCGGGTCGCTCGCAAGCTGGTTCACGATCGCCTCGTACTGGGACGGATCCTTCGCCTTGATGGCCAAGGAGGCCCCGAGCGGGTTCTCCCCGAGCTCCTCGAGGGCCTGGAGCGTCAGCTGGTCGCCCGCATGCCGCTCCCGAAATTCCGCAAGCGCCTGCTCGCGGGACGTATAGGTTACGGACGCGACCTCCGGCAGCGCCTCGAGGTTCTCCTTCACCACGAGGATGTCGCTCTCGGCCGCGTCCACCGTGAAGTACGCGTTCACGTCTACCTTGTCCTGCACCAAGGCGAGCGTATGGGTGAGGAGCGCCGAGAGGAAGATGAGGAAGCCGACGATGACGAGCGTCACTGTCATGATGAGCACGGTCGCGAACGAGACGGCGCCGCTGCGCGCGAAGTTCTTCGCGCCGCTCGAGATGATTCTCTTTACGGTGGTTCCGATCATAAAAAATTACAGGACGTACTGGCCCTGAGCGTCATCGCGGATAATCTTCCCCTTCTCCATCGTCACCACGCGCTTGCCGAGCGCGTCCACCACTCCCTTGTTGTGGGTCGTGATGAGCACCGTGGTGCCCACCAGCTCGTTGATCCGCTTCAGGATGTCCATGATCTCGAAGGTATTCACGGGGTCGAGGTTGCCGGTGGGCTCGTCGGCGACGATCACGTCCGGCTGGTTGATGATGGCGCGCCCGATCGCCACCCGCTGCTGCTCCCCGCCCGAGAGCTGGTGCGGGAAATGATGCGCCTTATCCCCGAGGTCGACGAGCGACAGGATATGCGGCACGTCCGTGTCGATCTCCTCCTGGGGGCGTCCCGCCGCCTCCATCGCGAACGCGATGTTCTCGTACGCGGTCTTGTGGGGAATGAGGCGGAAATCTTGGAAGACCATCCCGATCTTCCGGCGATAGTGGTGGAGCGCGCTGCGGGGCACCGCATGCACGTCGATGTCCTCGAAGAAGACCGAGCCTTCGGTCGGCCGGTCTTCCGCAAGGAGCATGCGCAGCAGGGTCGTCTTGCCTGCGCCCGAGTGCCCGACCACGGAGACGAATTCCTTGGGAGCGATCTGGAGGGTCACCTGGTCGAGACCGGCGGTCCCGTCACGATGGATTTTAGTGACCTTGTCGAAGTAGATCATGCAACAACGAAAGGCATTATACCCCGACCTCGCGTGCGGCGTCTATGAAACCGTCCAAATCGCCCCCAAGTACCGCATCCGGGTCATGCGATTCATGCCCCGATTCGTGGTCCTTCACCAATTTATAGGGATGGAGCACGTAGGAGCGCATCTGGCTGCCCCATTCGTTGGCGGTATTCGTGGCCACCGAGCGGCCCTTCGCCTCCGCTTCCCGCCGTTCCTCCTCCATACGGTAGAGCTTTGCCCTGATGAGCGCTTCAGCTTTCTCGCGATTCGCCTGCTGGCTGCGCTCCGAAGACACATGCACCGATACATTGGTCGGGATATGCACGATGCGGACCGCCGTCTCCCGCTTGTTCACGTTCTGGCCGCCTGCGCCGCCTGATTTGGCGAACTGGATGTCGAGCTCGTCTGGCTTGAGTTCCACCTTCTGCTGCCCGGCGAGCTTCGGGAGCACCTCGACGAGCGCAAAGGAGGTCTGGCGCTTGGCGTTTGCGTTGAAGGGTGAGATGCGGACCAGTCGGTGCACCCCGGCTTCCCGCTTCAGGCGTCCGTACGCCCCCTTCCCCGAGATCTCAAGCAGGAGGTTGCGGTACCCCCCGTGATCGTTCTCGTTGGCGTGGAGCTCCCATACGCTCCACCCCTGCTTGCTCGCGTATCCCTCGTACATGCGCCGGAGCATGGCGGCGAAGTCCTCCGCATCGTCGCCGCCGGCGCCCGCGAGGATGGCCAAGGTCGCGCTCCCGCCATCCAGATCATCGCCGTCCCTGCCGTCTTTCAGCGATTGATACTCGCGCACGACGCGCTGCGCCTCGTCCTTGTCGCTCCAGAAGTCAGGCGAGGCCATGAGGGTCTCGATCTCCTTGAGCCGTTCCTCGGGGTTCATGCGGGGAGTATAGCAAAGTCGTAATCGGAAAATTGCTAAATCGAGTTTCTCTGGTATATTTCACTCGAACGTTCTGTCACAACTTGGGAGGTTATCGTGAGGAAGCAGCTGAATATAGATACAACGGCTGTGAGAATCACGGCCTACCAATTCGACCATGCGTGCTCGAGGAGCTACCGCAAGTTTGAGCACCGCTACGCCGAACTCTGGAAGCTCTTCCGAAGTACACTCACGTTCGACGAAATCGGGAGCATACTGTCGATCACGAAGCAGGCTGCCCACCAGCTGCACGATCGTTGGTTCAGCCAGTATCTTGGACCAGGGAGCGAACGGACCCGCTTTTTGCGCCAGCTGAAGCGCCAGATCGAACGAGAGACTGCACTCGAGCAGAAGCTTGCGGCAGCGCGCACGAATCCTTTGTTTGTGTACATTTCAGAGTCCGCGCGCGAGCACGGCCATGAACTCGAGCCAGTGATCGACTACGAGGGTACAGGAGTCCTCGCGAGCTCGACGCCGGTGTATCGGGACGGCGAGCGGTATGTTCGGATCTACCATCGATATGCGGAATTCCGGCCGTCTCAGCATTCGACACAGTCCTATGCTTCGTTCCAGATCTCGCTGTCTATGCTCACTGAGATATACGCGTGCATATTATTTTCCGATATCCCAGGATTCGGCCGCGAAATCTTCGTCGTCCGTGCGAACCTTCTGCGTAACGTCATTAAGGACAACGGGGCGCGAGTATGGAACTTCTACATCGCGCTCGGCGGCCGTAAGGTGCAGACTTCGAAGGTGCGTGTGGATCTGCGCAAGTTCAAGGACGCCTGGTGGGTCCTCGACCTCTAGAACTTCAGATGCCTCCCCGGCCAAACGGCCAGGGAGGCGTCCGTGTTTTTGGGAGCCACCGCCCGGGATTGAACCGGGGACCTTGTCGTTACGAGTGACACGCTCTACCAACTGAGCTACGGTGGCTTGCTTCGGTACAATACCGCATCAGGCGGTACGTTTCCAGAACCAGAGGCCGAGCGCCGCCCCGATGATCGCGCCCACCAGATTCACGACAAGGTCCACCGCGGTGTTGTAATACCCGCCCACGTTCACGTCCTCAACCGTGAGCGTCGTGGTGAACTCGATAATCTCGTTGATCGCCCCTATGCCGCAGGCCGCAAGAACGGTGATGAGGAGCATGGAGAGCCAGGAGAAGTCTGTCCGACGCCGCAGGAACGAATAGACGAAGAGTGCCGCGACCGCTGAGCCATACGTATGCACGATCTGGTCCACCTTAATGAAGGTCAGGCCCGTCGGGTTCTCGATCGGAAGCGGCACGTAGTTGTAGAGCACGTCGCCGCCTACCATGAGTCCTCCGCCGAGGATATGGAGGAGCATCAGCAGGGAGAGGAGCCAGAGCAGCCAGTCCGGGAAGCAGGTGTAATGGAGCGTGCAGGCGACGATCAGAAGCAATACCGTCACCGCCCCGATGTACCCGAGGAACTCCGTGTTCCCGAGGGAAGTGAAATACACGGCAGCGGCAATGAGGTATCCCGCGGTGAAGAGCGCGAGGATGATGCGTGAAGTGGTCATGGTCATCTGTACATATACAGGTGACCGTGAAGATTGCCTGAGCCGATGGCCGGGATTGAACCGGCGACCTCGTCCTTACCATGGACGCGCTCTACCAACTGAGCTACATCGGCAATGTCGCCCGAAGGCGACTGTTGCAGAGTACGGTATTTACCCCTGCATTTCAACTTCACCAGACGCTCAAACTCAGCTTCCTATACTCATCCGAATGCGCATTGCGGTCATTAATCTCCAATCCGGTATTGGGATAACGAAGGGATACCGGGAGTACTTCACCTCCGGCTGGCGGTATCTCCTTCCTCATTCGACTAAATACGTGCGAGAGACCGGGCAGCTCCTTAAGGATGAGGGAGTGGATATCGCGCTCATGACCGAGGTCGAGGAGCATGGGCTGCGTTCGGGGTTCCGCAAGCAGACGGAGATACTGCGGGAGGCATCGAATCTGCCGTTCAGCGAGTTTTTCGCTACCCGTTCGATGGAGCCGCTTGCGGCTGAGGGTAATGCGATCCTTTGTCGCTACCCCGTCCTTGAGACCCGCTCGCATCTGCTCACCCCAGGAGCCATTCCCCGGGTCATGGGCGAAGCGATGCTCTCGATTGAGGATCAGAAGGTGCATGTCCTGGTCGCACATCTAGGCATTCGGAATGTGTACCGTGCACGGCAGATCGAGCGCATACGGCACATCATCCAGGACCGGGACGAGCCGGTGATTCTCGGCGGGGACTTCAACGAACGTAACCATGAATCGTTTGAGATTCTCAGGTCCGCGGGCTTCTCGCACATTGCCACGCTTCCCACCTACCCCTCCTGGAAGCCGGTGCATGCGTTATCGGTACTGTTTCTCTCGAAACACTTTAGTGAGCCGCGCGTGTATATCCCAAGTGCAAAGCGGTTTTCGGATCATCTCCCATTGGTGGTTGAAGCAACGCTGGCCTAGGCTGCCTGGGAAAGACGCGAATCGTGTTCCTGTTCTGTAACAAGATTTAGGTAATCGCGGGCTGCAGCACTCACCATCCTTACGACCTCAACACGTTCATTAAGCGGGGCGTGAATATAGCGCTGACCAAACCCTTCAAGCGGTTCCATGGGTGCAAGTATCGCTTGTACGGCTTTATGTACTCGTGCTGCATCCGGAGAATTGAGGCGCGCTACCTGTAGTTTTCGATTGAGCCGATCCGCCTGGGCATAGATAGTAGTCATGAGATTGGGGCGCATTCGATTCATCTCAAGCAACCCCCTTGCTTCATCTCCGAACTCAGTCACGAGCGATGCTCGCCATTCGCGACGCTTCCATGGATCGATCGTGTCGTCGTCACCAAAGGGATCCTGAATCATAGGCCCCCGAAGATAGTATTCGGCAGCCTTCGCCATCAGTTCCATGGAGCGCAGAATATCTGGAGGGAATAGCTCGAACCGCTCCGTATTTATCTTCGTCTCATGCTGCCTCTCCGCTTCCTCGATAATGGAGCCTCCGCTCGCCGAAAGCGCGAGCTTAAACGCTTCGGGATTGAATGGAATCACGTTCTTCTTTTCAAACCCTTCCCAGATCATTTTGCCTCCTTCCATAGTTAATCCATATCTAACACGAGCGTGCCCCAGGTGAAGTTGTGTGCACCGTACGCTTTTCCGGTCTCGGGATTGAAGTACTCCCGGAAGCCGTTCTTATCGATATGCCCCCTGCTCACCTCCTTGATCCAGGCCGCTTCCTTCTCGTACCCGTAGGACTTGAGGCCTTTATAGATGAACCAGTGCGGCGCAAACCAGATGGGACCGCGCCAGAACCCGTCCGGGCGATACGAGGGCTCCTGCTTTGAGACCGTCCGGATGCCGTAGGGTGAATAGAAGGTCGAGGGATTATGGAAGTGGTGCTGGATGAGCGCGTCCGCTTCGTCCTTGGTGTAGAGCCCGGCAAACAAGGGGATGAAGTGAGCCCAGGTGGCGACCTTGAGGTGCCCGTGCTCAAGCCCGATCGCGGACCAGAACACTCCTTCGGCCATGAGGTACTCGCGCATCGTGAAGGAGATGAGTTCTGCGTGCTGTTTCAGGTACCGTTCGCTCTCCGCGTCCCCCATGATGATCGCGATCTGCGCCAGGATATTGAGATTGCGGATCATGATGACATTGAACGGCACGTCCTTCACCCAGAAGCGCTCGTGCATACAGGTCAAGGGATCGAAGGCGCAGGTGCGGTTAGCCACTACGAGCTGGTGGCGCTTGTACATATGGGCGAAGAAGGAGATGTTCGATTTCACCCGCATCGCGACATCGAAGCGCGGTGAGTTGTCCTCCCCCGACTCGTCCGGATTGATGATGCTGATGAGGTGGTGGTCGTGGGGATCGCGCTTTTCGATGAGGTACTTATAGAACTTGAGGAGACTCGGATAGAGTTCCTGGAGAAAGGCATCGTCGTTCGTCTCCTTATAGATCTCCCAGGCGGCGTACGCGATCATGGGCGGCTGCGTGATCGAGCTTTTTCCGGACTTATCCCACCACACGTGGTAGGGATGTGAGAATTTAGGCTGCCAGAAGATCAGGTGCGGCACGAGGCCGTCTTCCTGCTGGCGCGACAGCAAAGAGCGCAACTCCGCAATCGCAGCCTCAGGCTCGAGCTTGGCGAGCACGATCGCATGGAAGCAGGAATCCCAGAGCCACTGATAGGGATAGGTGGAGGGCGACGGCACCGTGTATTGGACGCCATGGTGCGAGCGCCGGTTCGCCTTGAGGAGCGTGTGGCAGGCTTCGCGGAAATCCGGACTTCTCATAACTCTTGGATCGATTGAAGTATAGCGTCGCGCTCCGCCTGGGTGGCACCTCCGATAATCAGCGTGAAATCGCGGTCAGTCGGGGTAAAAAACTTACTCATGCTCGAGGTTGCAGAATTCTGATACAGATAGCCGCGGATGCCATGCATGTTTTCGAACCGATACGCAGGCAGCGTGACCAGCGTCACATTCTTGAGCATCAGGAGGATGAACGTGGGCATGAATTCAGCCGGAGGCGCAAGCAGATTTACGTCCTCCCGGCTCACCTCGTGGAGCGCGCGATAGACGTCATAATTGGTCGTGAGCGTCCCTCCATAGAATGCATGTTCTTTCGGTGTCTCTATGAGCCGCTTCATATGAAGATCGTCATAAAAGAGCGCGATGGTGCGCACGTCCTCAGTCGTCGAACCAAAGCGAACCGCGAGCGTACTGGTCGCCCTATAGGAATGAAAATCGGTCCATGGGACGGTAAGTGATACCCCCTGATGCTCATAGCGCAGCCCCGAGGGTGGAGGCTCTGAGAGGACAATATCAGAAACGGGACCGAATTCTCGCTCCGGCATCGCTATGAGCCCATACCCCACAATGACTCGCGGCAGCCACTCGCGGTAGGTAAGGACCAGAAGGAGAGCGATGCCAGCGAGAACAACCAGGGTTATCTTGAGCCACCGCCAGGAGCGACGCCGAGGCTCGACCGGTGCCGATCCCGAATCCGTCGGTGCATCCATAGCGCTTATGGTAGCACCCGTTACCTACCCTTCCCTGCCTGGTGCCGTACCCACGCCCCGATACGCAGGCCCAAAAATGGTTACTCTATGGCAATGCGGTAGATGGCTCCGGCCCGGTCGTCTGACACATAGACGACGCCCGGCTCGACAAGAAGCCCGACTGGCCGCCCGATCGCTTTGTCCTCGGAGGCGCCCGGCGCAAGAAAGCCCGTAACGAAATCGACGGGAGCTCCCTGGGGATTTCCCTGCGCATCAAGGTCCACACGGACTACCTTGTACCCCGTCGGTTCAGAGCGGTTCCAGGAGCCATGGAAGGCCATGAGAAGGTCGCCCTCAAGTTCCTGGGGCCAGCCCTGCGTTGGAATGAAGGCAAGTCCTAAGGCGGCTGAATGCGCTTGGAGATCGATGTGCGAGGGCTCGGTGGCGGTACAGGCATCCGCCGACGACTCGCCGAAGTCGGTGTCGTAGACGCGCTTGCCGTAGCACAGCGGCCAGCCGTAGTTCCTTCCTTCCCGGATGATGTTCACCTCGTCGGGAGGAATGTCGTCGCCGATGACGTCGCGGCCGTTATCGGTTCCCCACACCTCCCCCGTTACCGGGTGCACGGCCATGAAGACCGTATTGCGGAGCCCCTTCGCAAAGGTGGTCACCTCCTTGGTGTCGAGATTGACCGCAAGCACCGATGCACGCCGCTCGTCGGCTTCGATGCAGACGTTGCAGGAGGAGCCCACCGATGCGAGGAGCCGCACGCCGTCCGGGTGCATGAGAAGCGTGCGCGTGAAGTGTCCCGGACCCGTCGGGAAGGTCGCGAGGGTCTCCTGGTAGCGCGCGGTATACGTGTCGGCGTCGTAGGCATAGGACTTGAGCGCCCCGGTCTCCGCGATATAGAGCACGCAGGCGTCCTGGTCCGCGCTCGGGTTCCCCGTGTCGGGACAGCGTATGAGCAGTCCGTGAGGCTGCCTGAGTCCTTCAAGCACGGTAATCGTCTCGTCCGCCTTCCCGTCGGTGTTAAGGTCAGGGAGCGCAACGACCCGTCCCTCGGCGGTAAGCGATACGAGCATGGTCCCCTTAGGATCGCGGATCATGACGCGCGCGCCGGGCGTCTCGCGCGAAAAAATCGTCGCCACGAATCCCTCCGGTACCGTAAGCGGCGCCTGGTCTCCCGCGGGAAGCGGCGGCGGCTTATCCGTTGCGGTCAGCCATTTGATGAGAAAGGGTGGTGGCTTCTCTTTGAGATAATCGTAGGCGAGCCATCCACCGCCAAGTAGCACGACAGCTGCCACAATGATGAGTAAGGGGCTGCGGTTCATGAGGAAAATTGTCTACCCGTAACCATGAACCTCGTGTGAGCGAATAATCACGATGCGGTCGGGCTGGGGCACAAGATATTGAAGCTACGAAAAGACGACCTCTCCAACGGCCGCACGAAAGGCGTTTATGGCGGCGGAGTCAGGTGGCCGTTGAGGATACGTCCTGTTTGAAAGAATCACATACGCAATCTCCTTGCTTCTATCGATAGCGCATAAACTACCCGTAAATCCCGTCTTCCCAAATGTCTTGGGGGTGCAGTGCCTACCCATAAAGCGTGGTTGATTCAATTCCCACCCTAACCCGGTAGAGTCGTGCAATTCAGGAATGTGGTTGGTCTCCATCTGGGTAATGATTTCTTCTGAAAAGAACTTCCGGCCTCCCGCTTCCCCTCCGTTAAGCAGCATCTCCATAAACGTAAGGAGGTCATCGGCAGTTGAGAATAGACCGGCATGCCCGAAGATCGTATGGTCTTTCTTAGCAAGCCACGCGCTTTCGTCGTGCACGATGCCCCGAACTTCTCCCCGCCAGCTATCTACTTCTGTTGGGGGAATTTCCTCGAGCGGGTAGGTCTCTGGATAGAATGTGCTTCGACTCATGCCAAGCGGCTTGAAGAAATGGCTGTCGGCAAGCTTGTCGAGGGTGGCTCCATACACCCGCTCGACCACCAGCCCAAGAAGCGCTGCCGGAATATTGGTGTACCTGAATACGGTTCCAGGACGCTTCTCAAAATCACGAGTGAGGAGTAACCGCAGCAACCGTTCTCCCGCATCTTCCTGATACGCAGCGAGGCCGCGGC
>DASPKG010000077.1:0-3509 GCA_035628215.1 Minisyncoccota bacterium | reverse complement strand
GCCGCCGAGGACTGGATGCTGAACCTGATTTCCTCCCCGAGGTTCGTCTCCATAGTGCCCTCCGCGACGATGACGACGCGCGGTTGGTATTCGTCGTCCGGCACATAGAAGCGGAGATCCTCGACGGTGATCTGTGGGTCGGTCAGCGGCAATGCGTTCTCATCCGTGCAATTCAGGGCATCATCCCCGGTGCAGATCCCGATCGTACCGTCGCTGTTCTCCCGGTAGTGCGTGAGGACGTCTTCCGAGTCGGTGAAGGTGAGATTGCAGTTCGGGGGCGGACATTCGTAATCGCGGCCCGTGCGGATATTGCGCACCATGCTCTCCATCGCGAAGTCGAGATTCGCGGCGAGCTGATTGGTCGCCCGCGCCTGGCGATCGAGGTTCACGAGCGCGAGGTACACGCTCGTCACGATGAGCGTCGTCATGCTGAAGATGCCGACCGCGACGATGAGCTCGACGAGCGAATAGCCCCGGGAAATGTTCGGTGTTCTCATGGGCATGCGCCTACGGCGATCTGGCCGACCTGCGAGACCGTGATGCAGCGGAAGGCACCCCCATCGGGGGCGCGCAACCGAATCGTCGCGTCAGAAAGCGCCGTCTGCACCCCGTCGATGGTCCTCCCGAAGATCCGCGTATTCGTCGAAGGACGCATGAATGAGATGTGCATGGTCTGGAAGTGCGTCCCCGAACACGCCTGCGTGTTGTCCGAGACCCGCGTGCCGCAGAACTGTGAGATGGTGAATCCGCGGTTGAGCGTATAGGTTCGCACCAGCTCGGCGGAGCCGTTGTAGATGCAGTCGCCCGGATGCGCTTCGGGGTCCGTGGATACGCGCGCCTCGTGCCCGCGGCAGTACGGGTTATCGGCCGGATCGATGCCCGGGGACGCGGGCGATGTATCCGCGAAGAGGACGTAGGCGGTCGGAGTCTGGGTCGAGAACTGGATCCCGTACCCGGCATCGTAGACGCCGCCGACCGCGCGGCTCGAGAGCCCGAGGTTCTGCGCCTCCCGGATCGAGAACGCGACGGTGTAGGCGGTATCGGTCAGGACGAGCGAGCGGTTGAAGGCGCTCTGCCCCGTGACCGCGACTGCAGTGATGAACACGATGATCACCAGCACCACGATCATCTCGATGAGGGTGAAGCCGCGGGGTGCTAGAGGACGAGGGGATTCCATTGCGTGAAGAAGGCGAGCAAGTACCCGGCCGCAAGAAACGGGACGAAGGGCACCTCAATACCCATTCTAGGCCCTCCCCGCCGCCATACCAATATAAGGATTCCGCATAACGCGCCGATCCAGAACGAGAAGATGAGGCCGGGGAGCGCGGCCGAGAACCCGACGAGCAGCGAAAGTGACAGCGCGATGGGGCTGTCCCCGAGGCCCATGAGGCGGCCACGACCGAGCGCGTAGAGCAAGAAGAACATGAGCCCGATCACCCCGGCGAACATGAGCGTGAGGCCGAACGCGCCCGCATCGAAGGCGGTGAGGTACGCGAAGAGGATGCTGAGCGCAAGGAGGATGAGCGCGGCCTGCATCGGCACGACGGTGTGCCGGAGGTCGTAGAGCACGATATAGAGGAGCACGCAGAGCGCGAGCAGAAAGATAAGGAGCGGGAGGCCGAGCCCCTGCGTCGCGTACGCCAGTGCGAAGAGCCCCGCGAGCGCGATCTCGCTCACCAGGTACGTCGCCGGCAGCCGCACCCCGCAGTGCCCGCAGCGGCCGTACGTCGAGAGCCAGGAGGCGATGGGCACGAGATCGAGGAGCCCGAGCGTCGCGCTGCAGGAATTGCACCGCGACCGGTCCCCTACCCACGACCCGCCGGTATGCGCGCGCTCGACGAGGACTCCGATGAAGCTCGCGAAAATCGCGCCGAGGATCGCTAGGACGAGGAGCGCGGCATCCATGCTATTCGCAGACCATCTCCCCGTCCCCAAGGAGCGCGGTCGTCGAGGTCACCGCGTTCCCGAGGTTATCGACGCAGTAGAAGCCGCCGGTCTTCAGCGCCGCCTCGGCCGCCCAGGTGGCCACATCGTCATTGCAGGTTCCCTCGGTCGCGGTCGTGGGGCCCGTCCCGATCCCGGTGCCGCCGCTCACGGCGATCGCGTTCGCGATGACCAGGTAGATCGTCTTCACCTCGCCGATCGGCGGCGCGTCATCGCAGACACCCTCGTAGCTGAAGCCGTTGACGTCGTAATAGAGCTCGGCCTGTGCGCGCGTGGACGCGAGGTGAGTGCGCACGGCTGCATCCTCGCTGCGGCTGCGCGCGGTATTGAGCGATGCGAGCACCACGGACGCGAGGATGCCGATGATCGCGATCACGACGAGAAGCTCGATCAGGGTGAAGCCGCGGGAGCACGGATGATGCATGGGAGCAGGAGAACTCATGAGCAATGTCTCCAGTATAGTACCCGGCGCCTGCCCTTTCGCGCGCTATATACAGGAGCCCCTGGAAACGGAAAGGACCCCATGCGGGGTCCTTTCCGTATGAACCGAGGGGCTCGTTAGCAGGTGACGTCAGTCGCCGCCGTGATCATGTCGGTCGTGCTCTCAAGAGCCGCGCCCGAGCTGTCCACGCAATAGTATTGGGTGTTAGCGCCGTTGAGCGTCTTGAGCGGCGCCTGGATCGCCCATCCAGCCGTCGTGTCGTTGCAGGAAACGACGGTCGCGCCGCCATCAGCGTCACGCGTAACGGTGAAGGTCGAGCTGAGGACCCGGCCGGCTGCGGTCGCGCTGTCCATGATGTTGTTGGCAACGCTGCCGCACACGCCGGTAGCTGCGGTGGTCGGATCCTGGTAGTTGCCGGCGCTGTCGTAGTAAATCTCCGCCTCGGCGCGTGCCGCGGAGAGGTTCGACTTGATGGCCGCATCCGCACCCTTGTTGCGCGCGGTGTTGAGAGATGCGAGCACCACCGACGAGAGGATGCCGATGATCGCGATCACGACGAGGAGCTCGATCAGGGTGAAACCCTTGAGATGGCCTCGGCGAACGCTTATAGGTGCAAGATTCATAATGATTGAATGAAAGGTTATGCGGTTACGGGTAAATATCCGCTATACGTATTGTACGAGAGATAATCCAATGAATTTCCCTGCGTGTGGATAAACGCGGCTATATCGAGCCCGCGAGGTTGTAGATCGGGATGAGGACCGATGCGAGAAGCACGCCGACGCCAAGGCCAAGGAGCACGATCATCATCGGCTCGATGAGGTCGACGAGCGTATCCACCGCGTTCGTCACCTCGCGGCGGTAGAACTTCGCGAGCGTGGTGAGGATGTTCCCAAGCTCGCCGGTCTCCTCGCCCACCCGGACCATGGCGCTCATGATCCCCGGGATCTCCTCGTGGCGATTCAAGGCGTCGGAAATGGAGGCCCCGCCCTTGACCTCCTCTCCCACGTCCTTCAGGACCTGCTCGTAGCGCGCGTTCCCGACCACGCTCGCGGTGATCTCGACCGATTCCACCACCGGCACGCCGGACTGGAGCATGGTCGCGAAGTTGTCCGCGATGCGG
>DASPKG010000076.1:0-5079 GCA_035628215.1 Minisyncoccota bacterium | reverse complement strand
TGCCGGAGTTCGTGGCGCAGATCAGGATCGACGAGATCCTTGACCTCGCGAAGTAGCCGCGGGACTATAGCGATCTATGAAGCGATGGATAGTGGTAGGTGCGCTTGCGGTAGTCGCTCTCGGCACTGCTGCGGTCTTCCTGCTTCCCCGTACTAACTCTTCTATGAACTCTCAGGCATGCGCTGACCTTCCCGAGAAGCCGAAGATCGTCGCGTTCGGCGATAGTCTCGTGACCGGGTACGGCACGACCGACAACGGGGATTTTGTTTCCATACTTTCGAGCAGGCTCGAGGTGCCGATCACGAACCTCGGCCGGGACGGCGAGACGAGCGCATCTGCACGGGAGCGCATTGCGGACGTCGTCCGGGAGCGCCCCGACGTCGTCATCATCCTTCTCGGCGGCAACGACGCGCTCCAGAAGGTGCCTGTAGCGGAGACGCGGGAGAACCTCGACGCCATCCTCACCACGCTTGCGGAGATCTCGTCCGTGAAGATCAACATCGTGCTGGTCGGTGTGCTCGGCAGTCCGCTGAATGATCCCTATCGGGCCATGTTCGAGGAGTTGGCTGAAAAGCACCAAGTTGAGTACGTCCCGAATATCCTCTCAGGCATATTCGGCAACCGCGATTTGATGAGCGACCAGATCCATCCGAACAATGCGGGGCATGCACGGATGGCCGAGCGCATCTATCCGGCAGTCCTCGCAGCCTGTGAGAGCGTCATGGGGTTTTAATTCGGCCTGAGCTACCCTGCCGGCTATGGCGCAACAGTCAAACAAAATGTCTGCAGTCGTGGCCATAAGTACCAAGGAGTCGGTCCCTGTCCCATCTGCTGGCCCGGATCACTGAAGAAGAAGTAGGGAAGTCCCCTGCCGAAATTACGGCCCACTCTTTGCATATTTCATCTCGGACTCCCTCATCTCGGATACCCGAGGAGAGGGAAGTGGTACTTCCCCGATATCAGCGTGGAATCTGTCCGAGAGAGGATAGTCAGGAAATTCAAGCCCCAGGGGGAAGTGCACGGATACTTTGCAATACAGCACCTGCAGAGGCTCTAGCGGGCTAGGGAAGTGCACCAAGTTGAAGAGAGACCCAAGCCCAGCCCCTCGGCATTGCGTTTGCTTATCATTCGCAAAAGATATATTGTGCGAAGTTCACAGATGTTGAGCCCGGAGCCCCTGGCCCGACCTTAAAGCCGGGTCCCCTATCCCCTATTGGGGTACCGCTATCGGCTCCGGTCCTGCCCGACCTTGTCGCCGTCTTATACGTGCAGAAATATATCTCAAATATTTCCGCCCCTTCCCCGATGCGGCTGAAGAAGGGCGGTGGGGGAGAAAGGAATTTGAAATAGGAAAAGGGACCCCCAACGTGGTCCCTCTCTTCCCTGTCCCCTACCCTCTCAGAAATGACCGGTGATTACGAATGCCGCGACCACCAGAAGCGCGAGGCGGAGCCAATGCGCCCCCAACCGCAGAGGACGGTAGGACCTGCTGGGTGGCATTGCCTCGACTTCTACGATCTCTTCCGCTCGCAGACTGAGGAGGCAGCTGGGGTTAGCGAGTATCTCGTCCGCCGTACGCGGACGCTTGAGGAGCTGGGTCATGGCCATACCCTCCTTTCGCAACGGCCATTGCTCGGGTCACCGTACGCCCAGTGCCCGGGCGTGTCAAACGGCTAGCATTTCGCGTTTTGCGTTATGTATTCGAACGCCTCGTCAACCGAATCCACTAAATGGAAGAGTTCGAGGTCCGCCTCGTCGATGGCGTGGTACTTCGCGAGGAGATGGTTGCGGAATAGGTCGATGAATGGCGACCAGTATTCCCTGCCGTAGAGCACGATCGGGATCGGCTTGATCTTCTTCGTCTGGATCAAGGTCACCATTTCCGTGAACTCATCGAGGGTGCCGAACCCCCCCGGGAAGTAGATGTAGACCTCAGAGGCGAATGCGAGCATCACCTTGCGGACGAAGAAGTGATCGAAGACGAGCGAGTCGGTGAGGTACCCATTCAGGGGCTGGTGATCACTCAGGCGGATGTTGAGGCCGATCGAGGAGCCGCCGGCGTCGTACGCCCCCTTATTGGCCGCCTGCATCACGCCCGCAGATCCACCCGTGATGATGGAGAAACCGGCCTTGGCGAGCTTCCCGGCAAGCTCGGTCGCCGCGGCATATACCTCGGGACTGAAGGACTCGCGCGCGGTGCCGAAGAAGGTCGCGGTGAGGCCGTAGCGCTTCAATATCTCGAAGCCGTCCACGAACTCGGCCATGATCTTGAAGATGCGCCAGCTCTCAATGGTGCGGGGCTTGCAGACCAAGGGCGCGGGATCTTCCGGCACGCTCCCCTTCCCGTGCTGGATGGCCTCGGTCAGGACCGCGGCCATCGCGGTGTCCTTGGCCCTGTCGCGCGCGCCGGCCTCCCCTGCCCCGATGGCCTCCGGCGGGATCACGAGCTCGCCCTCGGGGGTCGAGATCGAGAGTTCGGTGAGTTGGTTCTCATTCATGCCAGGGGATGTCGTAGGTGCTAAATTCGGGGAATACTTTTTTATTATACGCGACGCGCGCGATCACTTCCGCGTGGCATAACGCCCCGGTGAGTCCGTTATGAGGCTTGGGTTCCTCCGGCAGCCCGACGTACTTCAAGGCGAAGTCGAGATTCAGGGCCGAGTGGCGGTTCGCGAGCGGCGGGGTCGCTCCCCGGCTCGTCATATGCATCCAGACGAGCGTATGGACGTCGAGCGTGCGCTTGCCGAAGGGGGATTCGAGGCCTGCCCGGTGCGCGGCTGCCTGCACGAACTCGAGATCGAAGGAGACGTTCTGGGCGGCGAGCGTCCGATCGAGCGGCTTGTCGGTCGCCCAGGCGATGAAGGAGGCGATGAGCTCGGCCTCGGGCTTCTTCGCGGGGTCCTGTATCTCCTCCCTGCTGAATCCATTGATGGCGAGCGCCTCGTCCGTGATATGCGCACCGTCCCAGATGCGGCACTCGTCGTAGAACTGATTGGTGGGGTCGTCGAGGTCGACCGCGCCAAGGGAGAGGATGGAGCAGCGCTCGGGGATGAGGCCGGTGCTTTCGACGTCGAGCACGATCATAGCCCGGGACAATTAGCGGCGGGAGCATAGCCTGCGGCCTCTGCCGCTTCTTTGGTTGCGAACCACACCTTGTTCTCCTCCTTGATGCGCTTGGCGCCGCTGCAGCTCGGGAGATGGTACTTCGTGCCGCTCTTCGAGGCGACGTAGGTCCCGCTCGTGGCCGCCGCGGCGGCTGGGGCTGCGACCGCTGCCGGCTGCGCCCGCGCCTCCGTCGAGAGCTCCTCGATCCAGAGGCGATCCCCCTTCCCTTCCCCCATCTCCCGGCCGGCGAGGACGCCGAGCCCGAAGGCGGCGGTGACCGCAAGGAGGATCACCAGGATGATGAGGTAATCGGCCGCGCCGCGGCCGCCTGCCTTGCTCCCGCCGATTCGCTCTGGTATACTCATCGCTACGTAAAGATTATAGCAACATGGCAAGTACTAAAGCCGGCGGATCAGCAAAGAACCTGAATACCTCAAACCCCAAGTACCTTGGGGTGAAGCTCGCCGATGGCGCCCCGGCGCGCCCGGGCATGGTCATCGTCCGCCAGCGCGGCACGAAGATCGAGGCGGGCCGGAACGTGAAGGTCGGCAAGGACCACACGCTCTACGCCATGAGCACCGGCAAGGTCGTCTTCCGCGAGAAGCGCAAGACCAACTTCGACGGCCGCGTGGTCAGGAAGAAGGTCGTTGAGGTCCTCGCTGCGTAATCTTCCCTCCTCGCTGGACCCCGGCCCCGGCCGGGGTCTTGCTTTTGTATATAAATCATGGTGATATATGAGGCAGACCCGGGCATCCGCCCAAATGGTCGTTCCATTCCAGCCTCAGGATTTGAAACAGATGTGCAGGTTCATGCGACAGGCGCTGGCGAGCCTCGTGCTTGTCATCGTCGGCCTCATCGCCTCGCCCGCCGCGGCAGGCATCATGAGCGACACCGCCAAGTGCACCACGTGGGTGCGCGAGAACGTTCACTACTTCAAGGACCGCATCGGCGTGACCGAGGCGGAGGCCTATAGTATCGCGGAAGGATTCCGCTACCAGATGCCCGATGGGAGCTGGCGCACGCTCACCCCCCGTGGCGCGAGCTTCTGGGGCGGCTGCTACGCCTACGTGCGAGACGGCGGGGACCTGAGCAAGATCACCGCGACGTCCACCGCTACCGCCAAGGCGCCGACTGCAGCCGGGACCGTCACCGAGGCGACTCCCGCGCTTCCCGAGACCACGACGCCCGCCGAGCAACCGGCCGGCGTTCGCCGTCGGGAGCCGGAACTTGCCGAAGCGCCCGCTCCGGTGCCGCCTGCGGCTCCGGTCGAGAAGACCCTGGAGCAGCCGGTCGAGAAGTCGGCTCCGAAGGCGGACCCGGCGCCCGCCGGATCACCTCCGGTCGACGGCACCACCCCGCTCGAGCGCCCCGCTACGGACAACGCGATCGGCAACTGGCTCGCGAACAACCTCACCTTCGCGGTCCTCGGCGTCGTTCTCGTTGCCGCCCTCGGCATCGGGTTCGCCGCCGGCTACGGAGAGCACTTGGAGCGACGGCGCTCGAAGGAGCTTCCCTACCAGGAAGCGATCGATCGAGGGCGCCAGCACGTCATCGCCACCGCCAACGCCAAGCTTCCGGAACGCGTTCGAAGCTGGATGGAGAGGGAGGCGGAAGAACCACTGGAGGAGGAGAACCCTGGCGGGGATCCGGCCCACGGGCTGCGTTTCCGCGACGCCATCACCGACGAGCCTATTCCGAAGGACGCGGTACGGCACTGAACATCGCAGCGCAAGCTGCCTACGGGTCCGTAAGCGTGCTTGGGCCCACTATTCGCACGCGTTCGAGGCTGGAAGAAGGCGCCGCTCCGTGAGCCGGCGCCTTTCCATTTTCGCGCTTCTCTACTCCGCGACGATCTCGACGGTGAATTTCCCGAACTGGTCGCCGTACGCGACCGGGACCTCGAAGGTGCCGAGTTCCTTGAAGGGCCGTTCGATGCGGATGACCTCCTCGGGGAGCTGCGCCGCCTCGGCGAGC
>DASPKG010000075.1:0-2369 GCA_035628215.1 Minisyncoccota bacterium | reverse complement strand
TGCTGAGCCATCCCTTCCCGAACATCACCATCGATGTGGTCGAGGCCGGCGGGTACTGCCGCATGCGCGATCAGACGACCGGGCAGCCGCAGAAGCGCGTCGCGCTGCTTGCGGATCTCGTGTTCTGCCCTCTCAGCTGGGCCGAGCAACGCTGCTTCCGGCGCTTCCTTGACCAATGCGAGCTCCAGGCCGCCGCCTGACACACAAATGAACCTCGGCCCGCGCGGGCCCTACAGAACTTTCAGGCCGTCCTTCGGGGCGGCCTTTTCTTATGCATCCTTGAACTCGGAGCGCTTGTGCGCCGCCTCGAGGAATTTCGTAAATAACGGGTGCGGTGACAGGGGGCGCGCCTGCAGCTCCGGATGGAACTGGCAGCCGAGGTAGAACGGATGCTCCTTCTTCGGAAGCTCGGCAATCTCCATAAGGACGCCGTCCGGCGACTTCCCCGAGAAGACGAGCCCCTTGCCGACGAGCCGATCGATGTATTCCGGATTGATCTCGTAGCGGTGGCGGTGGCGCTCGTGTACCACGTCCATGCCGTATGCTTCCTTGGCGAGCGTGCCCTCCTCGAGATGCGCCGGATACGTGCCGAGCCGCATGGTGCCGCCGTACTTCCCTTCGGCGATGAGGTCCTTCTGGTCCGGCATCACGTCCACGACCGGATGCGGCGAGCTTGGGTCGATCTCGACCGTGTGCGCGCCCGCAAGGCCAAGCACGTTCCTCGCGTACTCGATGACCATCATGTGCATGCCGTAGCAGAGCCCGAAGTACGGGATGCGGTGCGTGCGGGCGTACTCGGCCGCCCTAATCTTCCCCTCGATGCCGGTCTCCCCGAACCCGCCCGGCACGATGATGCCGTCGTACTGCTCGAGCTTCTCCGCGTCCGTCGCGCTCTCGATGTGCTTGGCGTTCACCCATTCGACGACGGCCTTCACCCCGGCCGCGGCTGCGGAGAACTTGATCGCTTCGATGACCGACAGGTACGCGTCCGAGAGGACGTAGTCGCCCGTATCGAAATACTTCCCCACGATGCCGATCTTCACGACAGGCCGGTCGATCTTCGTGCGGTCCACGAACTCCTTCCACTCCGAGAAATCGGCTGCCTGGTCCTTGGAAAGCGAGAGCGCATCAAGGAGCAGATCGCCCATGTTGTCCTTCTCGAAGTTCAAGGGGACGTCATAGATGCTCTCGACGTCCGGAGCGGAGATCACCCGCTCGGGAAGCACATTGCAGGAGATGGCGAGCTTCTCCTTGCGCTTGTCGTCCATCGGCTGCTTGCTCCGGGCGAGTATGAAATCAGGCTGGACGCCGTAGGAGTTGAGCTCGCGCACCGCGCTTTGCGTGGGCTTGGTCTTCATCTCCCCCAAGGTCGAGGGGACCGGCATGTATGACACCATGACGAACAGGACATCGTTCGGGTGCTTCAGCTTCATCACGCGGGCCGCTTCGATGAAGAGCGCGTTCTGGAAGTCCCCCACCGTGCCGCCGATCTCGACGACCGAGATGCGGCTGCCGTTATGGTCCGCAGCCGCCTCGATGCGGCGCAGGATCTCATCGCGCACGTGCGGGATGGCCTCGACGCAGCGCCCGCCGTACTCGAGCGCCCGCTCCCGGTTGATGACCGACTGGTACACCATGCCGGAGGTCATGTAGTCCTGGGTGCCGAGGTCCCGCCCGAGGAAGCGCTCGTAGTTGCCCATGTCCTGGTCCGTCTCGAGCCCGGAGGTCAGCACGAAGACCTCGCCATGCTCGGTCGGGTTCATGGTGCCGGCGTCGACGTTCAAGTACGGGTCCACCTTCACGAGGTTCACCTCGTACCCGCGCTCCTTGAGGATGAGCCCCATCGAGGAGGTCGCGATGCCCTTGCCGACGCCGCTCATCACGCCGCCCAAGACGAAGATGTACTTGTGTCCTTCCCTCGCCATACCTACACGCGAAGGTACCGCCGTACCGCTAACCAGGACGCGAGCGCCCCGATGAAGACGCCGGAGCCCACCAGGATCCCGAACACCATCACGAAGTTATCCGTGTAGTACTCGAAGAGGTTGAAGCCGCCGAGCCAGGTAGAGAGAGCCTGCCCCGCGTACCAGGTCGCGGGATAGAAGAGGATGAGCGCGATGATGGCCGCGAACACGCCCGAGAGGATGCCGGCCACGATGAAGGGCCCGCGGATGTACATGTTGGAGGCGCCGACCAGCCGCATCACCGCGATCTCGTCCTTGGCGGTATAGATGGCGAGCCGGATGGTCGCGAGTGCGATGATGACGGAAGCGCCCGCAAAGAGGATCACCACGAACAGGCCCGCCTTCTCCATGGTCTTGATGGCGTTCGTGAGCCGATCGATCACGTTCTTGTTCTGGTAGTAGTTG
>DASPKG010000074.1:0-2806 GCA_035628215.1 Minisyncoccota bacterium | reverse complement strand
GAGAGGAGATCGTCGAGCATGATATCCGCCTCGATGATGGCCTGGCGCCAATCGTTCTCATGCGGGCTCTCGATGAGCTGCATGATGTGGTTCCAGCGGTTGTGGTCGCGGCGGGTTTCCGCGACCGTCGGATGGAGCGTCGCGTACTTGGGCGCTTCGACGCGCTTGGCCTCCATCATGCGCACGGTCGCGTGGACCAGGACCGCGAGCGCCAGGAAGGAGATGAGGAATCCGAAGACGGTAAGAAGGATCCAGAACTGGGTCGCGAGCAGCAGGAGATCCGACCACACATCGCCCGTCGACACGACCTTGCCCCCGGTCAGGAGGTCGTAGAGGACGCGGAAGAAGTACGAAAGGTTGAGGAAATGGATCGAGGAGTCGCCTTCCATTAGCCTCTAGTATAGCGTCTCGCCGACGGCGTCCGCGCCGATCCTGAACAATACGTCGTCCTGGCCATGGGGCGCCGTGAAGTGGATGCCGGTCGGAAGCGCGGTGCCGTCGCGCTCCACGTTCCCCATCGGCACCGAGATCGCGGGCATGCCGGTCAGGTTCGCGGTGACCGTGAAGATGTCCTCGAGGTACATGGACACCGGATCGCTCTTCTCCCCGAACTTGAAGGCGGGGGACGGGGTCGTCGGGAAGACGATCACGTCCACGGCCCTGAACGCCTCGTTGTACTCATCGACGAGCACCCGGCGAGCCGCGTCCGCCGTGCGGTAGTACGCGTCGATGTAGCCGGAGGAGAGCACGAAGGTGCCAAGCAGGATGCGGCGCTTGGTCTCGGGACCGAACCCTTCGGTCCGTGCACGGACGTACGATTGGAGGAGATCTCGCCCCGCGGCGCTCCTGCCGTAGCGGATGCCGTCGAAGCGGGCGAGGTTCGTCGAGGCCTCCGCCGGCATGATGACGTAGTACGCCGGGAGCGCGTAGGAGCTCGTCGGGAGCGAGACCTCGGTAATCGTGTGGCCGCGCTCCCGGAGCGCGTCGAGCTTCGCCTCGAAGTTCGCTCGCACATCCGGGTCGACGCCTTCAAGGAGATGCGCCGGCACCCCGATCTGCAGCCGCTCCCCCGCTTCCCGCTTCGGGTACGTGTCCGCGTCTATGGAGGTCGCATCGAGCGGGTCCTTGCCGCGGATGGCTTCGAAGAGCGCCTTGGCGTCCGCCACCGACGCGGCCAGTGGCCCCGCCTGGTCGAGGCTGCTCCCGAGCGCGATGATGCCGCTCCGGGACACCGCGCCATAGGTCGGCTTCATGCCGACGAGCCCGCAGTGGGAGGCGGGCTGGCGGATCGAGCCGCCCGTGTCGGTGCCAAGCGCGCCAAGCGCCATCCCCGCGGCGACCGCGGCCGCAGAGCCCCCCGAAGAGCCGCCCGGTACCCGCGAGGTATCGAGCGGGTTCAAGACCTTCCCGAAGGCCGAGTGCTCGGTCGAGCTGCCCATGGCGAACTCGTCCATGTTGGTGCGTCCCGTGAACAGGGCTCCCGCCTCCTTGAGCTTCCGCGTGACGGTCGCATCGTAGGTCGCGCGGTAATGCTCGAGGATCTTCGAGGCCGCGCTCGCGATACGCCCTTCTATCAAAATGTTGTCCTTCATCGCGATCGGGATGCCGCAGAGCATCGGCGCCGCGTCCCCCTCCTCGTCGATGCGCCGCTGGGCCGCAGCGATCGCTCCCTCGTCCGCGTCGAAGAGCTCGAGATAGGCGTTCAATTCCCCGTTCTTCGCCTCGGCGGCAGCGTGGCAGGCATCCCAGAGCCCGCGGACCGTGAGCTCCTTGGCGCGGAGCCTTCGCGCCGCCTCGGTGATGGTCAGTTCGTTCGGCGCCATGGTCTAGTCGTAGGAGATGATCTGCTGCACCGAGAGCGCATCGCCCGCGCGCTTCGGGAACTGCGCGGCGAGCGCTTCGGTATACCGCCCCGGCTCGTGCGGTGCGGCGTCCTCCCGCAGCACGTTACGCAGCGCGCCTGCCGCAGGCGCCGCATGCGCAAGCGAGAGCTCCTCGAGCCGCCCGATGTACGCGAGCACGCCATCGAATTCCTTCGTGAAGGCATCGAGCTCCGTGTCCGGGACCGCTATCCGGGCAAGCTCGGCGAGTTTCTTGACGTCCTCCGGGGTGGCCATTGCCGCCACTGTATCACACGCCGAGGCGCCGCTTGAACTCGCGCTCGTCGATGACGGGTATCCCGAGCTCGTTGGCCTTCGCGAGCTTGGCGCCTGCCTTCTCGCCCGCGACGACGAAGCTCGTCCTGCGGGACACCATGCCCGAGACCTTGCCGCCCGCGCGCTTGATCATCGCCTCGGCGCGCTCGCGTGACAGCGTCGGGAGCGTCCCCGTCACGACGATGGTGAGGCCCTCGAACGCGCCATCGCGGTCGGGCATCGCGACGCGCTCCACCGTGAGCTGCTCATCGAGCCGCTCGAGGAGCGCATGGTTCTCCGCATCCTCGAACCAGGAGGCGATGGACTGCGTGACGACCGGCCCGATGCCGGGCACCGCCTCGAGGTCCCGGCGCTTGGCGTCCTTCAAGCGCTTGAGCGTATTGAAATGCCGGGCCAGGAGGAGCGCGGTCTCTTCCCCCACATGATCGATAGAGAGCCCGACGAGGAGCCGGTTCAGGGGCACGGAGCGCGCGTCCTCGATCGCGGCGAGGAGCTTCTTCGCCGAGACGTCCTGGAAGCCCGGGAGCGCCATGAGCTGGTCGTACGTGAGCCGGAAGATATCGTCGTACGAGTTCAGGAGCCCATGCGCCATGAGGAGCCGCACGGTCTTAGCCCCGAACCCATCGATGTCGAGCGCGGACTTCCCGACG
>DASPKG010000073.1:0-4827 GCA_035628215.1 Minisyncoccota bacterium | reverse complement strand
TATGAACGGTGAGACCGTCTCGTACGAAGGTACCGGCATGCTGTCGGTCCGCGGCGGCAGAGATGACGATGACCTCATGCCCCTGCCGCGCAAGCTCGACGGAGAGCGCATGGGCGATCACGCCCGAGCCGCCCTGGTGGTGCGGGGGGAAATCGTCCTGGAGTATCGCGATCTTCATAGCGGCTTCTCGAACACGAAGATCCAGCCGATCGCGTGCTTGCGATTCGCCGCGCTTCGGTCTGCGCGATCGAGCGCGAGCGCAACAGCACCCCAGACGCGGAAGGCGTAATGGAAGGCCCTGCCCCACCAGTGCTGGTACAGGCTGAACCGATCGATGAGGTACCGCATCCCCATCTGCGCGCGGGCAGCGAAGAATCCGCCGCGCTGCTCGGACGCGAGGACGGTGAAGCCGGCTTCGGTGAAGAGGTTCGCGAGCCCGAAGGAGGTATACCGCCAGTAGTCATGCGGCTCCTCATGGAGCTCGTTCCACTGGGGCACCGTGATGAGCGCACGGCCGCCGGGACGCAGCACCCGGAAGATCTCCTTGGCCGCCAGGTGCGGGTGCGGAACATGCTCGAGGACCTGCGTCGAGACGACGGCATCGAACTCGGCGTCCGTAAACGGCATCTCCTCGATGCTACCGACCACGTCCACGTTGCTGCCGGGCGCGACGTCGAGCCTGACGTATTCGTCCGCGTCGAAGAGCTTCCCGTACCGGTTCATGCTGCCGCTGCCGGCGTCCAGCACGCGACCTTTAATGTACGAAGAATAGCGGCGGACCTGCTTCTCGAGCAGCGCGCGTTCAATCTGGTAGATGCCGGGCATACCGCGATTATTTCATGGAAGCGATGAGGTCGTCGACTTCGCGGATGACCGCCGCGACCGTCGTTGCTTCGGCCTGCTTGCGCGCTTCCTCACGGTCGTACCACTTCGCGTTCAGCACCGTTACCTGCGCAGGTCTGGATCGAGGCGGGATGACCACCCGATGCAGCGGGCCCTGCGGCGGCTGGATGCGCTCGTCGACCGGCCCTACGATATCCACCGTGGGGACCTTGAACGCCTCGGCGATATACATAGGGCCCGTATCTGCCGCAATGAAGAGATCGAGTGCGGCGATGAGCGCTTTCAATTCTTCGATGTCGAAGCGTCCGCCCGCATCGATGACGTCCTGCTTCTCCTTCACCTGCTCGAGCATCGCGTCGATCTTCGAACGCTCCGCCTTCGTGCCGAGCACAATGACCTTCGCCCCGTACGTAGAGATGAGATGATCGGCGATCGCGGCGAACCGCTCGGGCGGCCACTCCTTCACCGTATTCCCCGCTGAGGGCGTCATGCCGACGAGGAGCTTCGGGCGCTCGCCGATGGACTTGAGGTAGGTCGCAGCGGTCGCATGCGCCGAAGGCGTATATGCAAGGACCTTCGTGGTATCTGTCGTGTGTATTCCGAGCGGCTCAAGAAGCCGGAGGTACTGGCCAGGCGCATACGTCCCTTCCTCATGCGGAAGGCTAACGACAAAGCGGAGAAGAGATCGATAGAGCGAGTTTGCGAGCGGGGTCACCCCCTTCTCGATGGAGGGCGCGATGACGCAGCCGACGCCCGCGAGGATGAGGAGCGCGATCGAGACGAAGTCGGGGCCGGTGACGATGCCGGTATCGAAACCGCCCTTGCGCACTTCCTTCAGCGCCGAACGGAAGTCGGTGAAGACGAGGTACCGGTCGACGTGCGGGTTGCCGCGAAGCACGTCCTCATTCACGCGATTGCCCATGACCGCGAGATGGAGGTCGGTATAGGTACGCTTCAGCGCGGCGAACACGGGCGTCGTGCAGATCATGTCGCCAAGCTTCGCCTGCTGCACGACGATGACCCGCTGCGGCCGCTCCGGGCAGCGCCTCGCGGGGCCATGGAGCGCGACGAGCGCAAGGAGCGCAAGCTTCTTCAGGGTGAATAGCATGGGGATGCCTCTATACTATACGGAAACCTCTGCCCCGCGAGAGACGTTGCCCCTTCCTTGACCCATGAGCCGGGCAGTATGATAGTTACGGTATGGCCTATATCTACCTCTTCGCGGCCTTCCTCTTGAACGGCGTCGCGAACGTGCTTCTCAAGCTCGGGTCCGTGAAGGGGCTCTCCCTGTCTGGGAACGTGCCTACTCTCATCGTGTCGAACTGGCAGTTCCTGCTCGGGCTCTTCCTCTTCGCCGCGAACGTCATATTCTATTTCCTCGCCTTGCGCGCCCTGCCGCTCTCGATCGCGTATCCGGTCATGGTGGCCATGAGCTTCCTCATCATCAACGGGTACGCCTTCTTCGGGCTGAGGGAAGGCATCACGACCCTCCAGCTCGGCGGCTACGCGCTCATCGTCATCGGGCTCACGCTGGTCGTGTACCGCGCAGGCTAACCTCCATGCGTTTCTCCGAACTCACCCACGACCTTCGGGACGCGACCGTCTTCCTCGATATCGACGGAACGCTGGTCGGCGACAAGCAAAGTGACATCGCGCCCGACGCGCTCGAGAAGATCCGGGCGCTCGCTGCGCACAACGACGTGTACCTGAGCTCAAACGGCGATCCGTTCCGGGCCGCGGCGCTCGCGAAAGCCGCAGGCGTCCAAGCGCTCCCGCAGCTTAGGAAGCCCCTGCCGCATGCCGCGGTCCGCTCCATCGAGCGGCGGGAGCGCGTGGTCGTGATCGGTGACAAGTTCCTCACCGACGGCATCTTCGCCCGGCTCATCGGCGCGGAATTCATCAAGGTGGTGCGGCTGCGCGGCGAAGCGGATGACGCCTTCGCCCGCTTCGCCTACCTTCTCGATGACCTCGTCTGGCACGCCGCGCCCTACCTCCAACTCATGCGCCCGCAGCAGTGGGTAAAGAACTCCCTCGTGTTCGCGCCCATCTTCTTCGCAGGCGCGTTCTTTGTCCCGTCGGCGTTCATCGCGGCGCTTGTCTGCTTCGTCGCGTTCTCGACGCTTGCGAGCGCGGTGTACGTGGTGAATGACCTGCGGGATCTCGAGGCCGATCGGGAGCACCCGGTGAAGGCGCGTCGGCCGCTCCCGTCCGGGACGGTCAGCAAGCTTTCTGCGATCCTGCTTGCGATCGCGCTCACGCTCGTAACCTGCATCCTCCTCTTCCTCATCCCGACCGCGATCCCGGTCTTCCTTGTCTACGCGCTCCTCAACCTCGCCTATACCTTCTCGCTGAAGCACGTGCCGGTCATCGACATCTCGCTCGTCGCAAGCTTCTACGTGCTCCGGGTGGTCGCGGGCGGCGCGGCCGCGGCGATCGCGCTCTCGCCCTGGATCGTGCTCGCGACCTTCTTCGTCGCGCTCTTCCTCGTCTCCGGCAAGCGCCAGGGAGAATTTACGCATACGGTACGCCGGAAGGTGCTCGACGGCTATTCGGAACAGATGCTCGGATATCTGCTCATAAGTTCTGCGGTCCTCGCGATCGCCTTCTACGGACTCTGGGCCATCTTCACGCACCCGTCGACCGCCGCTGCCTATTCCACCATCCTCGTCGCGACCGTCTTCTTCCGGATGCTGAACATTATGACCACCGATCCCGCGCGTGCCGAGTCTCCTGAACTGTTGGTATTCAAGGACGGGTGGACCTTCGGCCTGACCGTGTTTTGGACGCTTGTGCTTGCCGCGATCTTCTACCTTCCCTAAGATTTGACTCTGTGTCTTTTTCGTAGTTCTATTGCGTCAGACCGCAACCAGAGGAGGGGCCCATGCCCTCATTATCCGCACGTGCCCGTCTCATCCGGGACCTATGCCAACCGATCCGCACCCGGAACCTGGCGCTCGATCTCACTGACCTCGACGTGTACGCGGCAGTGCCGTTCAACAGCTACCTGAAGGGCGACGATCCGGATGCAAGCAACCTGGCCATCGCTAAGGTCGCAATTGAGCGCATGGAGGCGCTCGGGGTGCCGTTCATCGGTCAGTGGGAGCACACCAACCTGATTCGGCAGTATTCGGACTGCATGGTGCTCGCTGAATACCCCGGAAGCGATGGAAGCGGGCAATGGGTCCGTACCGACCGGCTCATGAAGTGGATCGCGGATACGCTCCGCGAGCAATTCCCGGAAAAGGAGGAGATCCGCGTCGGCCTGATCGGCCACCTCGATCATGTGCAGCGCGTAGCCGCGCTCGCGCGCTACTACGGGCTCACGCCGAAGATCGACGGGGCTTCGCGCCGAGTTCCCTACGATCCAACAGTGCGTCCAGGAGCGCAGGACTGGTGCAGGACGCCTGAGCGATTCCTCCGCTTCGAGAAGCGGAAGGCGCGGCCGGCCCTCATCGCCTTCGCCCTAACCGGCCTCATCTGAGGCGAGCGGGCCGTCCCACGCGTGGGGCGGCCCGGTACCTTTTTTGATACAATCTCAGGCACATGGCCCGCTATTTCATCACCGGAGGCGCCGGGTTCCTCGGCATCAACCTCGTGCGGCACCTCTTGGATAAGGGCGAGGAGGTCGTCTCCTTCGACCTGCTTCCCTTCGACTATCCTGAACGGGACCGCATTACCGAGGTCACGGGCGACATCCGCGACTACGGAGCGCTCCGAGACGCGATGAAGGGCACGGACATCGTGGTGCATACCGCGGCCGCCCTCCCCCTCTATTCCGCCGAGGATATCCGCTCCACCGACATCGACGGGACCCGGAACGTCCTCAAGGCGGCGAAGGAGAACGGCGTGGAGCGCGTCGTGCACATCTCCTCGACCGCGGTATACGGCATCCCGGACCACCATCCGCTCTCGGAGGACGACGCGCTCGACGGCGTCGGCGAGTACGGCAAGGCGAAGATCGCGGCCGAGGAGCTCTGCCTCGAG
>DASPKG010000072.1:0-5796 GCA_035628215.1 Minisyncoccota bacterium | reverse complement strand
CATCGAATTCGCGCCTGATGCCTTCGGCCATGGGGGCGATGCGTTCATCGCGGCCTTCGGCGAATACACCGGCGTTACCACCGGGCCAGACATCCAGCTTGAGGGATTCGGCATCCTGCGGGTGGATATCGATACCAAGGCGACCGAGATGTTCGCAGCGAACGACCTCCCCGGCCCGTCCTACATCAATCAGACCGGTGGGTTCAACCGCCCCTCCGATATCGTATTCGCCCCGGATGGCTCCCTGTACATCGTTGACTGGGGTGGCGCGCGAATAACCGAGGAAGGCCTCGAGGAGACCCCGGAGACCGGCATTATCTGGCGCATCTATAAGAAAGACATGCATCAACCCCTGCGCCCGGATGGCCCAATCGTCGTACCGCCTGCGCCGACCACCGATGCGGAGCGTGAACCGCTGGTCCGCAATGCCTCCGAGCTGTTCGGCGCTATTGGGCGGGCATTTTGGCAGATCGCTGCCGCGGTCGCACTCCTTATCCTTGCGATCTGGTTCTTCCGGAGAACGCACAACCGCTAATGCGCTCATGGAGTTTCCATGAACTCCCCTGACCGTCGCTTCACCGAAGACTTAGCTTTCCCCTGGTATATCAGAGGGTAATCGGGACCGAGGTTCCGATTCGTTGTCTTTTCTCTGCCGTCCTGAAAGGCTCACGCCGACCATCCGTCATAGAGATAAGGAGACGAAAAGCAAAACAGGCGGAGACCTGAAGTCTCCACCTGCCGTGCCTGCCCGCACAGGAGAGAAGACGAACTTCCCTCCCACAGACTTACACAGCACGACTTATCCGTAATGAGATTAAAATATGATTAGCAAATCAACTAAGGGCCTGCTCGTCGGCATGCTCGCGCTCGGACTCCTGGTGAGCCCGGCCGCGTCGCCTGCCTTCGCGCAGAGCTCTAGCGCGAGCCTGCAGGCGCAGATCCAGGCGCTCCTTGCGCAGGTCGCGGCGCTCCAGGCGCAGCTTGGGGTCTCCGCGGGCGCAAGCTTCACGCGCGACCTCACCATCGGTTCCACTGGCGCTGATGTGACGCGGCTGCAGCAGTTCCTGATCGCGCGCGGGCATTCCATTCCCGCAGGCGCGACTGGGTACTTCGGCGCGCAGACGCGTGCAGCCGTTGCAGCCTTCCAGGCGGCAAACGGCATCGCACCCGCAGCCGGCTACTTCGGCCCGCTCACCCGTGCCAAGGTGAACGGCATGATCGTCGTAACGCCGGGCACCCCGGGTACGCCGTCGACCCCGAATGACGATGATGACGAACTCGAGGGCGGCGCCGGCTCCGTCGATTCTTACGAGCTCCTTGGCTCACTCAACAGCGAGGAGGTCGGTGAGGACGATGAGGACGTCGAGGTCGCAGGTCTCGAGATCGAAGTCGATGACGGCTCCGATATCGAGCTCACCGCGGTACGCCTCGTGTTCGATGAGGGTACGGCGGACGAGGACTTCGAGGACTATGCGTCCGAGGTCTCCCTCTGGCTTGACGGCGAGGAAGTGGGCCGCGTCGACGCGGAGGACTTCAACGACGACAACGACTGGACCGCGACCGTCTCGCTTGACGATGGCGCGATCATCCGCCGGGGCGACATTGGCGAGCTGACCGTGGGCATCTCGGCGCAGGGCAACATCGACTCGGCCGACATCGGCGACACCTGGACGGTGGACTTCCGCCAGATCCGCTTCATGGATGCGGACGGGGCGACCGTCTCGGAGGACCCGTCGACCGCGGCACGCACGTTCTCCTTCGAGAGCTTCGCGACCGCCGCTGACGTCGAGCTCACCATCCGCGAGGACGATGACGAAATCAACGATGCGCGCACCCTCGAGGTGGACGCAACCAACGATATGGACGATGTCGAGGTCCTGTCCTTCACGATGGAGGCCGAGGGCGATTCCGACATCACCATCGACTCACTCCCGATCACCGTGACCTCGACCGAGGGAACGGGCAACGACCCGGATGATCTCATCTCCGCGCTCCACCTCATCGTGGACGGCGAGGAGATCGCATCCGAGACGTTGAGCACGGCGGATGCCGATAACAGCTCGGAGGTCGTGGTCTTCGATGACCTCGAATGGACCATCGAGGAGGGCGAGACCGCCGAGGTCATGGTGACCGCGGACCTCTACTCGATCGCGGACACGCTGGATGCGGGTGACACCATCTCCTTCGCCTTCGGCGAGACCGAGACGAATCTCGCTACCTTCGACGCGGAAGACGAGTCGGGCGAGAACCTCGGGAACGCCGACGTGACCGGCTCCGCCTCGTCGGGCGCGTTCGATCTCCGTGCCGCAGGCATCATGGTGACGTTCGTTTCGGCGAGCGAGACCGTGACGGCCAACGACAATGCGGCGGACAACGACGTCGGTACGTTCCGCATCACGTTCAACGTCCAGGCCTTCGGCTCGGACGTGTACCTGGCACGGAGCGCTGACGCGACGACCGCGTCCACGATTACGGCGTCGACCGGCTCGGCGGGCCACCTCTACCTCGTCGAGGACTCGGGCACCGCAACGACCGACGACCTGACCGACATCGTGACAGAGATCGGTGATGCCTCCGAAGCGTCCTCGAACAACTTCCTCCTTGAGGAGGACGAGGAGACCGAGCTCACGATCACGGTGGTGCAGACCAACGACTCTGCCGAGGACGACGGGCTCTACCGCGTGCTCCTGAAGGCGGTTGCGTGGGCAACCACTGACACCACCACCTGGAACCTCTACGACTTCGATCTTGAGGACTTCAAGACCGATCCGGTGAACCTGAACTAAGGGACCAGCGTAGGTGCATGAGCGAAGGCCGGCATATGCCGGCCTTCGCCGTATCCGTAGGTTGAATACTTGGCTTAAAGACGCTATCCTGCTGACGACGCGCGGTTAGCTCAGTTGGTAGAGCATCCCCTTGACGTGGGGAGGGTCACAGGTTCGAGTCCTGTATCGCGCACACTCATGGAACGGATCGTCATCTTCTACCACGGCGGGTGCCTCGACGGGTTCGGGGGGGCGTACGCCGCCTGGAAGAAGTTCGGGGATGGTGCTGAGTATGTCCCCTTATCGCGAGGCGAAGAGCCGCCCTACGACGTTGCCGCAGGCGCGCACGCGTACTTCATCGACTTCGTCTATGCGAAGGACGTCATGGCCCGCTTCCTCGAAGTGGCGGCGCATGTCACCGCGCTCGACCATCATGAGGGCGCTGTTGAGGACATCCGGAGCGTGCCGGACCACGTCTACGAGACCGAGCATTCAGGCGCGGGCATCGCCTGGAAGTACTTCCATCCGGATGCGCCCGTTCCTTCAATAGTCGCGTATGCGGAGGATATCGATCTCTACCGCTTCGCGCTCCCTGAGACCCGCGCGATCATCACCTACCTCGAGGTGCAGCCGATGAACTTTGCGGTCTGGGACGAGATCACGAGGAAGCTCGATGATCCCACGCTTCGCGAGGAGATGCTCCAGAAGGCGCGGACGTACGCGGAGTACTTCCAGCTCCTCGTCGATCAGTCGGTCGATCATGCCAAGCTCGTCTCCTTCGAGGGGCAGGAGGTGTACTTCGGCACCACCCATCCGATGAAGTCCATGAAGTCGCTCGTCGGGAACCTGCTGGCGAAGAAGCAGGGCCCGTTCGCGCTCGTGGTGTCCGCGCACCCGAGCGGCTACGGCGTCTCCATCCGCGGCGACGGCACGGTGGATGTCTCGAAGATCGCCCAGAAATACGGCGGCAACGGGCACCCGAATTCCGCGGGCTTCCTCATCCCCCGCGAGGGGCCCTTCCCCTGGACCCTCATCGAACACGATGAAGCTGCTCGCGATTGAGACCTCCTGCGACGAGACGGCGATCGCCGTGCTCGAGGCGGAAGGTAATACGCATAACGCGCGTTTCAAGGTACTCGGGAACGCGCTCCTCTCGCAGATCGATATCCATAAGGAATACGGTGGCGTCTACCCCATGCTCGCCAAGCGAGAGCATGCGAAGAATCTCGTGCCGATCCTTTCGTCCGCGCTCAAGGATGCAGGAATGCTTATGGAGGAGGCGAACAACGCCGACCACATTCGTGAGGAACTAACGACCCTGCTTGAACGCGAGCCCGGCCTTGGCGAAGCGCTCATGGCATTCCTCTCGCAGACCGCGGTGCCGGATATCGATGCGGTGGTCGTGACGCATGGCCCCGGGCTCGAGCCCGCGCTCTGGGTGGGGGTGAACTTCGCGAAGGCGCTTTCGATTGCCTGGGGGAAGCCACTCGTGGGTGCCAACCACATGGAGGGGCATCTCCTCTCCGCGCTTGCCGCGAGCGAGGGTGATGCGTACGTCATCGAGGATGCAGCGCTTCCCGTCGTCGGCCTCCTCATCTCGGGCGGCCATACGCAGATCGTCGCGATGCGGGAATGGTTTACATACGAATTGATGGGCGATACGCGGGACGACGCGGTCGGCGAGGCGTTCGACAAGGTGGCGCGCATGCTCGACCTCCCGTATCCGGGCGGACCGCAGGTCTCGAAGCTCGCTGAGGAGGCACGGGCAGGAAATATCCTGCACCCACAGCCGCTTCCCCGCCCGATGATCGGCGAAGGGACCTGCGATTTTTCCTTCTCCGGCCTCAAGACGGCGGTCATGTACCAGCTCAAGAAGATGGAGGGGTTGAGCGATACGCAGAAGCAGGCCATCGCCCGCGAGTTCGAGGATGCGGTTGCGGACGTTCTGTTCGCGAAGACCGCGCGCGCACTTGCGCAAACGCATGGAAAGACGCTCGTGATTGGCGGGGGCGTCTCTGGGAACGTGCACATCCGCCGGGTCTTCGAGATGCGTATTAAAGCAGAGCATCCTGACGTGATGCTCCGCATCCCCGCGCGCGAGCTTACGACAGATAACGCGGTGATGATCGGGATGTCCGGGTACTTCAGGTACCTGCGGGGTATGCGTGCGGATACCGAGACGCTGCGGGCGGATGGGAACCTCTCGCTCGCATAAGAAAAGGCCCGCGGATCGCTCCGCGGGCTGTTTCGAATTCCTCCCTAGCCGCTACTCTTGTAGCGGCGGCTTGAGGTAGATGATGCGCGTGCGCTCGGGCAACGATACAGATTCTTCGTCCGGATCGTCGAAGTGCCATTGCGCACAGGTGTACTTGAGCGTCACGGCCCCTGCCATCATCGGGCTGACAATGAGCTCGCCGCGTTTGGGCAACTGCCCAAACTTGTCGTACTGCTCCGGAAACTGTTCCGGCTTTACGAGCTCGGCCAGATGTCGGTAGGTCAGCGCGTTGCTCTGAGGCGGAAGGAGCTCGCCGATACCGCCCTTGAACGGTTCATAGAGCGTGACGACGCCGAAGAAAAGGAACGTTCCGGGCTTCAGCACGGGCTCGGGAGGAGCCGCGAGCAGCTTGCGCGTGAACCGTTCCGTACCCGAGAAGTGACCCAGGGTCAGATAGTATTGGGGGCTGAGGCAATCGCCGGTAACTTGGCGACGGATGATCTTCTCTTTCCCCCGTTGCAACAGAACGGTCATGCGAATACTCGCCGCTTGTGGTTGAACTCCGAGGCCAAACCCCGTAGATGCATTTTGACACACATTGAAGTGAAAATCAAATGATTCGTCCGTAACGGAAACGCGGGCTTTCTGCTATATTCCATAGATAATGGACGAGAAGTTCAAGAAGCCCTACGACCCGGCCGCGACCGAGAAGCGCGTCTATGCCGCGTGGGAGGAGAGTGGGTATTTCAACCCTGACCGGCTTCCCCCGGAGCTCCTCTCGAAGACCGAAGGGACCCCCTACACGGTCATGATGCC
>DASPKG010000071.1:0-2102 GCA_035628215.1 Minisyncoccota bacterium | reverse complement strand
CACGAGGTCGTCGGCGACCTTCCGTTGCACGCAGGTCATCGTGCCGATGATGACGAGCTGCACGCCGCTGAGGTCGCGCAGCTGCCGGTCCGGGCCGAGCGTCGGGAAGATCATCGGCTCCCCTTTGGCGAGCTTTTCCCGCACCATCACTTCGACCTGCCTATTGACCTCCTGGTCGCAGGCCGAGAAATGGCTCTGCATCTGAGTCTGAATGACCTCCGTGGTGCTCTGCGGCTTCTGACTTGGTGCGATCTGGTTCGTGAGCACTGCGGCAGTGGCCGCGATTATCGCCAAAGACGCCATGGTGGGGCCTCCCCTTACACCCGTCCGAATGGACCGGGATCTATCGTCAGTTATATCACCTCAGCCGTGGGAGGACGAGGAGCAGGTGCTCGAATATCAGCTTCAAGGGCGCCGACCGCTCATGGAGGATGGGGGTGAAGCGGGCGAGCTCGGCAAGGAGCACCGCCTGCTCCGGGCTCCCCTTCTTTAGATACATCTCATGCGCCGCCCTCGTGAGGTCCTCCACGATGCGGATGGTCTCGGCGCGCGCCGCCTGCTTCTCCTCGTCCCTATCCGCCTTCGATCGATTGAGGAGCTTCTCGACGATCTTCTTGCGTTCGGCTTCCGTCGCTACGACGAATGGATGGAGCGCCCGGGCTTCCCTTCCCGCTATTGGAAGTGGAAGGAGCCGGGACCGCATTGTCTGGAGCACCTGCCCTTCGGCAGGCACGACGAGCACGAGGGTTGTACCCTGCGGCGGCTCCTCGAATATCTTGAGGAGCGCGTTCTGCGCCTCATGGAAGAGGCGCTCGGCCGCGATGACGATGAGCCGGGAATCCTTGAGGGCGGATTGCGATGCGAGCTCCACCACCCGCCGCGCTTCCTCAACTGGGAAATGCCCGTACCGGAGGATGACTATGTCCGGGTTATTCGTCCCCGAGAGCCCGAGCTCGCGTTCGCCGAAGGCACGGGCGGCTGCGATGCCCGCATCGATATCTCCCGTGACGAGGTATGCGTGGTGCGCCATATAGAGAGGATACCGCAGCGTACAGTGTGCTTGACTTATTTACATACATGTAATATAGTATTCGTGAACCTTGACCTTTACGGTTGTAGGTCAGCTCATCAACAACAGCACGAGAAGGAGGCTCCAGCGATGGGCCGAGATTTGTATTGCACCATCACCGGCATGCGCCACGGCAATGCCGCTCCGCCTGCTTCCGAGGGCGACTTCCGCACTGTCGATCTTCCCCGCCCGCTCACCGAGCTCGGCGTCTCGCAGGTCGACCGGCGCCGGAAGCTCCTCGGCGAACGGCGTTACTCGACGGTGATCAGCTCGATCGCCGCGCGTGCCCGCGAGACCGCGCGGCTGGTCACGAAGAGGGGAGAGGATTGCATGCACATCCTCCCCTGCCTCTACACCCCGGAAGGGCCGGATGGCGACATCATGGAGCGCGACTACCAACGCTACGGCTCCAAGTCACCGAGCTACTACCTCGGGCATGACTTCGACGGCGTGTACTCGAAGTTCATGCGGGTGGCCGGAGCCGAGATCGCGCCGTTCGTGATGCCGGAAGGAGACCTCATCATGTTCGGCCATACGCCTTTCACGAACCTCGCCGTCCTCGGCACCCTGCGGGCGCTCACGGTCGAAGTCGCAAGGCATATCGCGGACGCAATCCTCGGCTTTGAACTCCCTGAGGCAGGCGCCTTCACGGTATACGTCAAGGAAGGCGAGGTCGTCGAGTTCGCCATCCACGGCTGATCGTCTGCTGACCGGAACTACCCTGGAGCCCCTGCGCAAGCGGGGGCTCCTTTCATTTAAATGATTGCCCTTACAATCCCCTGGTCCGCATCCACCTCGACCAGATCTCCATCTTTGAGTATCTTGGTCGCGTTCTTGGTGCCGATGATGCAGGGCTTCTTCATCTCGCGAGCGACGATCGCCGCATGGGAGGTGATGCCGCCAATATCCGTGACGAATGCCGCGGCCTTCTGCATCGCGGGCAGGAAGTCAGGCGTGGACATGGTCGCGATGAGGATATCGCCCAGGTTGATCTTATGCGCGTCCTGGGGCGAGCGGATAATCCGCGCGACGC
>DASPKG010000070.1:0-2781 GCA_035628215.1 Minisyncoccota bacterium | reverse complement strand
GGCCGGCGTCATTGACGAGCGCAACGAGCGCATGAGGAATCCATACATGGACAGCGTGTTCCAGTAGCGTATGGAGGATACGCACGAGGATAGTACGAGCATCTGACCGGCCGGGAGCCGGTCAGATGCGTTTGTTGACCTTCTCTCAGCCCGTGGTATCACTCTTCCTAGCGGGCTCACCCGTTCTTCAAAGAGGAGGTTCGGATGTCGGGAGGCATCACCGTCATCGTGCCGGTTGCGCACGATCTGGATACGGTCGATGGTTCCGTCATCTGCGGAACCGGGACCATGAAGGCCTGCGACCACGCGCTCGCGCTTATGAAGCGGTTCCCGCGTTCGCAGCTGTTCGTCTCGGCCCGTGAAGCGCCACGCTTCGGCAACGTCGTCATGGGCGAGGTGATGAGAGCGTACCTGCTGAAGAAGCTTCCGGACGCGATCACCTCGTTCTTGAAGGCCAAGTACTTCAATACGCTCGGGGAGGTGCTCGCGACCTACGAGCACGTCCACGAGCTGCGGCAGATGTACGGCCCGCAGGCCGTCGAGCGGGTCGTCTTCGCGGTCAAGGACTGGCACGCCAGGCGCGTCGACAAGCTCGCCCGGGCCGTATTCACGCACTACAGGCTCGATGTGCCGGTCTGCATCAAAGTACACCATGTGCCGGAGGCGCCACCGACGCGCCGCGAGCGCCTGCTTGAGCCGATCAAGACCGCGTGTTTTCTCTGGTTCTTCCATCACGTGCACCTCAAGAAGCAGGCGGAGGCCTAGCCTCCCGCCTGCTGCGGCCGCCCTTGTGGAAGGGGCGGCCGCTTTCATATCGGGTATATAATGCAGTCATGAAAAAGATGTACTGGGGCATTGGGCTTATCGGTGCAGCGGCTGCTCTCGCGTTCGGCTGGTACGCCGTTTCTCCGCTCTTCAATCCGCTGAAGACGGATGAGGCGCTGCCGGAGAGCGCTGCGCCCATGATGGCCGAAACCCGCGAGATGGCGGGGACGATCGTGGGCACGCCGGGGCATCCCTCGTCGGGCACCGTGCGGATCGTCTCGGCGGATGGGAAGCAGTACGTACGGTACGAGAACCTGAAGACCATCAACGGACCGGACATCTATGTGTACCTGTCGAAGGACCTCGGGGCACGGGAATACGTCGAGCTCGGGAAGGTGAAGTCCACCGAGGGGAACGCCAACTATGAGATACCGGCCGGGGTGGACCCTGCCGACTACCGCTACGTCCTCATCTGGTGCAAGCAGTTCGGGGTACTGTTCAATTCCGCGGAGATCAACCCGGCCTAGAGCTCGAGGGTGAGCGTGATCGTATCGTCGGCCGCGATGCCTTCCTTCTTGCGTATCTCGGCCTTCAGCGGCAGCAGGTACGTTCCTGATTTCTTATCCGGGAATATGGAGGACTTCCAGGAGGTGTTGCCGATCGTTGCGGTGACGGGGACCGAGCCCCAGCCGATGCGCGGCAGGCCTTCCCGGCTCTTCTTGATCTTCGCCGAGACATCCTCAGGGACGGAGGCGAAATGCCAGCCGGCCATGCCGGGGTACAGCCAGACCTGGGTGGTGAAGGTGTAGCGGGTCATAAGGAAATTATAGTGCGGACGGAAAATTGGACTTCTTATACATATATTGTAGATTACCTCAAGCCGCCTAACGCGGAAGGGAGAGTTTGATGCCGATCTTTCGATTCCTGCTCGGATTCTTTGGTGCGATGTTCTTCGCACTGGCGCTCAGCGGCATGTTCATGCCGGATGATCCGCTGTACTGGCTCGGTGACTTACGACCGACCCTAGCGACTATGGCGGCGTACGTCTTCTTGTTCGGCAGTGTCTCCTTTTTCCTTTACAGGGGACGCAAGCCGGGCCACAAGACCCGCGCCATCTGCTTCACCGTCGGTATCGCGATGCCCATCGCGCTCGCTGAACGTGCGTTCGCTCAGGATGGCATGGATTTCGTCTCCTCGACGCTACTCATGCTTCTCCACACCTGGGTCCTCACGTCATGCCTCAGCCTGACCGTGACGGCCGTATGGAGCAGCTGGGAACGCGACGAGGCGGGCTCGACGCGCTCCTCCCGCGTTCCCTGATCCTCGACGAACATCTCCGACGCCACACGGCCGCCCCTCACCGGGCGGCCGTTTTCGTAACGTAGAGGTCGAGCTAACTGGTTAGAGCCCCGCCCAGCAGATGACCGGCTTCTCTCCGATCGCGGCTTCAAGCGCGGCATATGCCTCGGTCTGGCCCCCGAGCTGATCCACGAGCCCCTGCTCCTTGGCCATAGCGCCGAGCATGGTGGAGCCGTCGGCAAGCGCCGATACGGTCTCCTTCGGGAGGTTGCGGTTGGTTGCGATCGCCGAGACGAAGTTGTCGTGCATGATAGTGATATCCCGCTCGAAGAGGGCGCGCTCCTCCTCGGTGAGCTCCTTGTCAGGGCTCCCGCTGTCCTTGAACTTGCCGGAGGCGAGGCTGTTGAAGGTGAGGCCATCCGTCTCGTTCTGGGCGGCGTAGTCGAGGTAGGACATGGAGACGCCGATGCTGCCGACGTCGGAGTTAGCGGAGGCGACGACCGTATCGGCCGCGCTTGCGACCCAGTAGGCGCCGGAGGCGGCAACCTGCCGCAGCCATGCGACCGACGGCTTCCCTACGCCTGCGACCGCCTGCGCGATCTCCTCGGAGGGCACAGGGTACCCGCCCGCTGATTCGATATCCAGGAGCACGCCCTTGATCGTCTCGTTCTCTCTCGCGGTCCTGAGGTATTCGATGACCTCGTCGGAAGCGGTTAC
>DASPKG010000069.1:0-3263 GCA_035628215.1 Minisyncoccota bacterium | reverse complement strand
CGGCGCGGTGGTGGCGCTCGCGACCGTCCAGACCTTCCCGACGGCCCGCGCGTTCATGGAGGTGCTGCTGCGCGTCGAAGGCGTGCCCGGCACCGGCATCCTTGCGGTCGCGCTTGGCGCGACCCTGGGCCAGCTCGCGATGGCCGCGATCGCGCTGCTTACGCTTCGGCAGGTTGCGCCAGGGGTCGCCGGCTCCTTGTCCCGCGCGCTTGGCGAAGGCCTCGCTGCCGGCATCCTCGGCGCGTCCGCGGCTTACGGCGTGCTTTCGTACTTCGGCACGCTCGCGCCCCTGACCACGCTCGCGGTTGTCTTTGCGGAGGGCCTCCTAGCTGGTATGGTGGGCCTTGCTGTTGCTGCGGCGGTGCTCGCGCTCCTTGCGAACCAGGAGTTCCGGGAGCTCATCGATTCCCTCAAGAAGATCAGCAGCCGATCGCTCAAGCCGCACGCCGTCATCGAGAATACGACGGACTAGGGAACCGGGGCGGTGCATCCATATGAACATACGCAATTTCTCAATCATCGCGCACATCGATCACGGCAAGAGCACACTTGCCGATCGGCTTCTTGAGCGTACCGGTACCATCGAGGCGCGGAAGATGCGGGACCAGGTCCTCGACAAGATGGACCTCGAGCGCGAGCGGGGCATCACGATCAAGATGCAGCCGGCACGGATGAAGTACCATGGGAAGGACGGCGCTGAATACGTGCTCAATCTCATCGACACGCCAGGGCACATCGACTTCGCCTACGAGGTCTCCCGCGCGCTCTCCGCGGTCGAGGGCGTCATTCTCCTCGTCGACTCCACCCAGGGCGTGCAGGCGCAGACCCTGACGACCCTCTCCATGGCGCAGGCGGCGGGCTGCGTCATCATCCCTGTGCTCTCAAAGATCGATGCGCCGGCTTCAAGGCCCGACGACGTCCGCCTCGAGCTCGCTGAGCTCCTTGCGGTAGACCCGGACACGGTGCTTATGGTGTCGGGGCGTACCGGCGAGGGCGTTGAGGATCTGCTCGAGGCGATCGTCGAGCGCGTGCCGGCCCCACGGCCAAGCGAAGGGAAGGATTCCCGTGCGCTCATCTTCGATTTCTCCTATTCCTCGCATCGCGGCATCGCGGTGTTCTGCCGCGTCTTCGACGGATCGTTCACGAAGGGTGACGTGCTCCGGTTCGCGGCCGCGGACCAGAAGTTCACTGTCCTTGAGACCGGCATTTTCATGCCGGACGAGCTTGCGACGGAGCGCCTTGTGGCCGGCGAGATCGGGTACATCGTGACGGGCGTGAAGGAGGCGGGCGTGGTCGCGGTCGGCGATACGGTGCTTACCGATAAGGGATCGCGCGAGCCCTTGGCCGGCTTCTCCCGTCCGCGCCCCGTGGTCTGGGCTTCCGTCTACCCCGAGAGCCAGGACGATCTCACCGAGCTCCGGCAGTCGCTTGAGCGCCTCCGGCTCTCGGACTCCTCGCTCTCGTTCGAGGAGGAATCATCGGGGGTGCTCGGCCGGGGATTCCGCTGCGGATTCCTCGGCATGCTCCATCTGGAGATCGTGACAGAACGGCTGCGACGGGAGTTCAACCTCACGCTCATCGTCACCATCCCGACGATCGCCTACCACGTGACCACGAAGGGCGGGAAGCGGGAGACCATCTACACGCCCTCCAAGTTCCCCGCCTTCGGGGACATCGAACTCATCGAGGAGCCATGGGTGAAGGTGGTGCTCATCACCCCCGCCGAGTCGCTCTCGGGCATGATCCAGCTCTTCCAGGACCACGAGGGCGCGATCATGGAGACGGAAACACATATGGACGGGCGCATCGAGCTTGCGGTGGAGATGCCGCTGCGGGAGCTCATGCGCGGCTTCTTCGATAAGGTGAAGAACGCCTCCTCGGGATACGCGTCCCTGTCCTACGAATTTCTCGATGATCGTCCCGCGGACGTGGTGAAGCTCGAGATCTTCGTCGCCGAGGAGCCGGTCCCGGCCTTCGCGCGGGTGGTTGCGCGTCGCCGGGTGCAGGAGGAGGCGGAGCGCATGGTGGAGAAGCTCGAGAAGATCCTCCCGCGCCAGATGTTCGTGCTGAAGATCCAGGCGCATGCCTTAGGGCGCATCATCGCCTCCAAGAGCATCTCCGCGCTCCGCAAGGACGTGACGGGGTACCTCTATGGTGGCGACATCACCCGGAAGATGAAGCTGCTCGAGAAGCAGAAGAAGGGGAAGAAGCGTCGCGGCGCGCACTCGAAGATGGAGATCCCGCAGGACGTATTCATGAAGATGGTGCAGGATTCCGAGCGCTAGCCGCTTGGTATACTGGGGTCCATGCCCCGTAAGCCGAAGAAGAAGGTCGGCCAGTACGCGCTCGCTGCCGTGCTCGCCCTTTCCATCATCTGGTTCTCCTGGCTCGTTTTCGGCATTGCGCGGAAGGAGGAGGTGGCGCGCAGGGCGGTCGCGGAGACGAAGGCCGAGCTCGCGTCCTTGAAGGACCGGGAATCGGTCCTCCAGGCGAACCTCGATGAGCTTTCGACCGAGCGCGGGCAGGAGGCGACCTTACGCCAGACCTACGGAGTTGCGCGCCCCGGCGAGGAGGTTATCATCGTCGTGCCGCCCGAGGAGGAGCCGGAGAAGGTGGAATTGCCCTGGTACAAGAAATTCCTCGGCTGGTTCGGGATCTGGTAGCTCACGCGGATATAGTTTAGTGGCAGAATAAGTGCTTCCCAAGCACTGGGCGGGAGTTCGATTCTCCCTATCCGCACCATCAGCAGCAATGTGCGATGCCTGTTATGATTCACCATATGGATGAGCCGACCGTACCGCAGTCCGGAGCCCGCCGCTGGTGGGTGGTCGCTGCCGCGGTCGCGGTGCTCGCGGCCGCTGGGGCAGGGAGCTACCTGCTCCTCACGAGGCAGATACCGTCGCTTCCGGCACCCCTGTCGCAGGCAACCGGGGACTCGCTCGGCTTCTACTTCTATGATTCGCAATACTCGGACTCTGAGTCGGGCGCGGCCGCTACCGTCACCTACAGCATCTACCGCCTCCCGACGAAGCTGGAGGATCGCGAAGTACCGGTCTTCACGGGGGAATTCAACAATACGACCCGATTCATCACGAGTTCGGGCAAGCCCGGCACGGTCCTCTTCATCGTCTCGAGTGATACGGAGTCCCTGGTCCAGGCGATCGACCTTATAAGCCCGGCACCGCGGCTCGAGACCATCCATACGTTCCCGGTGACGTCGATCGGGGAGCGGGTGACGAATGCGCGCTTCATCGATGACGGTA